>JAYELD010000184.1 GCA_034717215.1 Caldisericota bacterium | reverse complement strand
CTCCGGTATATTAATTTACCTATTATTAACCTAAAGATAATCCTCCATCTACAACAATTACGGTTCCAGTTAGATAAGAGGCAAGAGGAGAAACAAGAAATGCTACAACATTTGCAATATCCTCGGGAGTTCCAACTCTTCGCCGCAAAACTCTTTTTAGAAATTCCCCTCTCACACGATCCGGTAGCTTCTTCGTCATATCCGTCTCGATAAAACCAGGGGCAATGGCATTAGCAGTAATATTTCTTGATGCATATTCTATTGCGGTGGTCTTGGTTAAACCTATTATTCCAGCTTTCGAAGCAACATAGTTCGCCTGTCCCACATTTCCTGTAATACCTACAATAGAAGAAATATTAATAATGCGTCCAAATTTATTCTGTATCATATATTTAGTGGCATACTTGGTCATAAGAAATGTACCTTTAAGGTTTGTCTCAATTACCTTGTCCCAGTCTTCTGAAGTCATTCGTAACATTAATGTATCTCTGTTGATACCTGCATTGTTCACAAGAATATCAATACGGCCAAACTCATTATTCACATTTTCCAGAGTCCTTACCACATCTTCTTCGTGCGATACATCACATTTTAAAGCAAGGCTCCTTTTCCCTTTCTTTTTTACCTCATCCTTCACTCTCAATGCAGCTTCACTGCTATGAGCGTAAATAATAGCTACATCTGCCCCACAATCTGCAAGTGCAAGCGTAATACCCCTACCTATTCCTCGAGAACCACCAGTAACAATTGCCGTTAATCCTGTTAAATCAATATTAAACATTCAGCAACACCTCCACAGTTTCTATTTTGCTACCAGGCAATGTCCTCCCTATTAATCCTTTTAATACATTCTTGGGTCCTACTTCAATAAATTTTTCCACACCCATTTCTGACATCGTACTCACCGAGTCCGTCCAAAGAACTGGCGATGTAAGCTGCTTTTTTAAATTTTCTTTTATCTCCTCCACTGTGCTTACGACTTTTCCTGTAGCATTTTGCACAACAGGAATAGCAGGTTTATTAAATTGCACAGAATCGATAAATTTACTCATTTCAGGTACTACAGGTTCCATCAAGGGAGAGTGAAAAGGTGCTGAAACATTCAAAACTTTTACTATTTTTGCACCATTCTCCTTTGCTACAACTTTAGCCTTTTCAATTGCATTATCAGCGCCAGAAAGAACTACTTGCCCTGGAGAATTAAAATTTGCTGCCACAAGCACACCTTTATCGGATGATTCCTCTAATACTTTTTTTAATTTTTCGTCTGGCAATCCTATTACAGCAAGCATTTTGCCTGGAGCTTTTTCAGATGCTTTTTTCATAAGAAGCCCTCTTTCTCTCACAAGAAATAGGGCGTCCTCAAACGAAAGCACTTCAGCAGAAAAAAGTGCAGAGAATTCACCTAAGCTGTGTCCTGCTACAACTCCTGGCAAAATATTTCTTTCTTTAAGTAGTGTATCATATATTGCAGATACCGTCAGCAAGGCAGGTTGAGCAATATCAGTTGAAGTAAGCTTCTCTATGGGTCCGTTATTGCATAAACGCTCCAAATCAAATCCCAGAAAATCCGAAGCTTTTACAAATAACTCTTTTTTCACAGAAGAAACTGGTACTTTACTCGCCATTCCAACATACTGGGAACCTTGTCCCGAAAAGACAAAACTTATCATTTTGACCACTCCAAAACAAATCCACCTGACGTCATCCCGGCTCCAAATGACACCATAAGCAGTTTATCTCCAGCTTTTATTTTACCTTCTCTATATATCTCATCCAGTGCAATTGGAACCGTTGCAGCTGAAGAATTGCCGTACTTATCAAGAGTAACAACCACTCTTTCTTCAGGTATTCCAATTCTCTTTATTCCTGCTTCAATGATTCTTAAATTTGCCTGATGAGGAATAAACCATCTAATGTCATCCACAGTAAGACCTGCTTCCTTTATGGCATCAAGAGAAACCTTTCCAATTTCTCTAACAGCAAATTTAAATACTTCACGGCCGTTCATCCGTGTGTATTGAAGTCTTTTATCTAATACTTCTTGACTAAGTGGTAGACGAGAACCTCCCGCAGGAAGGATAATATGCTCTGCAAGGCTTCCATCAGCATAAAGCACTGAAGAAAGCAGTCCACCTTTATCTACATTACCTAAAACAGTAGCGCCAGCGCCATCACCAAACAAAACATAAGTATCCCTATCTTTTTCATCCATTAATCTTGTAATTGCTTCTACGCCAATAGCCAGCACATGTTTATACATCCCGGTCTCAATAAATTGTGCTCCAACAATAGACGCATAAACCCATCCTGTACAACCAGCTTGAAGATCAAAAGCAGCAGCATTTTTGGCCCCTATCTTGTCCTGTACAAGACAAGCCGTTGCAGGATAAAGCGTATCAGGAGAATTCGTCCCTACAATAATTAAATCTATCTCTTCCTTAGATATGCCAGCATCTTTTATTGCTCGTTCTGCTGCTTTAGCAGCAAGATCACTAGCTGCCTGATCCGGAGAAACGAATCTCCTTTCTTTGATACCAGTTCTTAACCTTATCCATTCATCAGATGTATCTAAAATTTTCTCTAAATCAAAATTTGTAACTTTTTTCACTGGAAGATAACTTCCCACACCAAGTATTCCTACTTTGCTCATATTATTCTTTTCTCCTCCTTTTTAATGTCTCTTTACTTTCATGAAAAAATGCCGATATAATACCTTCAGCAATAAGTTTTCCGTTTACAAAAGCCTTCCCTTCACATTTTGCGATACCATGTCGAAAAGCAAGAAGCTTTGCTTTCATTATCACAGTGTCTCCAGGATGCACTGTTCCCTTAAATTTAAAATTTTCTATCCCCGCAAATACCCCGAATAACTTTTCATTGCCGGGCAGTGTAAATATCATAAAAGCCGATGTTTGTGCAATTGCCTCTACCATCAGCACACCCGGCAAAATAGGAAGACCTGGGAAATGCCCCTTAAAAAAAAATTCGTCTTCGCGTAGTTTTCTTTTTCCTATGACACTTTTCCCGGGCACAACTTCAGTAATTTCGTCAACAAAAAGAAAAGGATCCCTATGAGGAAGAAATTGCTTAATTCTACTATTATCCAACTTTGTTTCACTAAATTGTATTTTCTTTCTCTCCATCATCATCCTCGAGTGCTGCTTTTCTGCTCAATCGCATTTTTCTCTTTTCCTTATCAATGCTAAGCACTTTTATTTTTATCTGCTCCCCCAGCTTCACAATATCTTCAACCTTATTAACGCGCGTTTTATCTAATTGAGAAATATGAATAAGTCCTGTAATACCTTCCGCAAGCTCTACAACTGCACCGAATGGATGAATGCGTATTACAGTGCCTTCAGCAATACTGCCTTCGGGAAATTTTTCTTCGACAACATCCCATGGATAAGGTTTTGTTTGCCTTAAACTTAAAGCTACTTTGCCTGTATCAAGGTTTATGCTCAAAATTTTCACTTTAACCTCTTTACCTAACCTAACGACTTCCTTGGGTGGTTTTCTTCTGCCCCAGGTTAATTCATTTAATCGAACAAACCCATCAATTCCATGTCCTATATCAACGAAAATGCCAAAATCTTTTATGGTTCTCACTATACCGCTTATAACTTCTCCTTTTTTAAGGTTTACGAGTGCCTCTTTTTTCTCTTTTTCTCTCTCTTTTCTGAGCACTTCTTTACATGACACAATTATACGCCTAATAGTGGGGTTTATTTCAAGTATTTTAGCTTCCATCTCTTTGCCAACAAATGTTTCAAGATTTTCACCTCTCTTCAATCCTACATGTGACTGAGGAAGAAATCCTACAATACCAGATACATCTACTAACAGTCCTCCCTTAATCGCTTTAACTACTTTTATTTTGATACTTTTATTTTCGGTAAAAGCATTGCTTAATTCATCCCATTCACCTACATAATCTGCCCTTTTCTTCGAAAGAATAACGCCACCCTTAGCATCACGCGTCTTTATTACATAAACATTAATTTTATCGCCTACCTTTACAACTTCTTCGGGTGAAGTAATCGGCTCAGCAGAAAGTCCTTTCATCGGAATGAAATAATCAACTTTACCGCCTGCGTTTACCATCACACCAGTTGGCTCAATCTTAACAACAGTGGCAGAAATAGTATCTCCTCTCTTAAAAACTGTAGGGACATAATCTTTAGAGATTGTATTCATAGAATCTATTTTTTCCTCCCTTTTTTCTACTTCGGGCGGAATAATTTCTTCAGTTGATTCATGTTTTAATTCCTTTTCATTTGTTTCGGCAGAACTTGGTTCTGTTTCTTTAGAAACAGCTTCTTCAACTGCCTCGTGCTGTAATTCTTCTTCGCCTGTTTCGGCAGAACTTGGTTCTGTTTCTTTAGAAACAGCTTCTTCAACTGCCTCGTGCTGTAATTCTTCTTTCTTTGTTTCGGCAGAACTTGGTTCTGTTTCTTTAGAAACAGCTTCTTCAATTTTCCTACGCGGTAATTTCTCTTCGCCTGATTTTGTAAGAATTGACTCTACATCTTCAGGATTTACTTCATCATAAAACCCTTTTTTACCATTTTCACCCATTTTTACACCCCTTATATCCTTTTTTCAACATTTAAACTATTTTTTATTATATCATATTTTGTCAAATATTTATTTTTCTGAAATAAACGCAGCTAATGCTAAAGAATAAAATTTAGCTTCTTCGCTATCACCGCGGGAAGTAAGAACAGCTGGTGCAGTTGCACCAGCCACAACAGCGGCAATCTTAGCATTTCCTAATTTTGTAGTAGCTTTATAAAATGCATTCCCGGTCTCAATATTAGGGAAAATCAAAATATCAACATCTCCTGCAACTTCAGATTTCACTTTTTTAATTAATGCCGCTTCTTTAGAAACAGCAAGATCCAGTGCAAGCGGTCCATCAACCACACAGCCGCTAATTTGCCCTCTTTCGTTCATTTTAGAAAGCAATGCACCATCTATAGTTGCCTGCATCTTCAAATTTACAGTCTCCACTGCTGCAATTACAGCAACTTTTGGTACGGCTATTCCAAATTTGCGAACAATGTTTACATTGTAGTTAATCATTTGTACCTTCATTTTAAGATCGGGAAATGGTATTACAGCAACATCTGAAACAACAAGTAATTTAGGATAAGTAGAAATTTCTATAACAGTGGTATGAGAAAGAATATTCCCCGGAGGGAGAAGTCCTTCCTCTTTATCTAAAATACCTCTCATATAGTTTGCAGTTTGACAAAATCCTTTCATAAGCACATCTGCTCTTTTTTCTTTTATGGCTCTAACAGCCTGCCTGATTGCTTCCTTCTCGTCCGGTACATCAACAACCTCAAAAAGAGAAATATCAATACCGTTTTCGCTAGCAACTCTTTTAACCTCTTTTTTACTTGCAAAATTTATTGCATTAAACAGTCCTTCCCTTACTCCCTTTTCAACAGCTTGAAGGGTATGAACATCCTGTCCATAAGCAACTGATAAAACTCTTTTTTTTCTACTTTTTACAGCTTCTACAATCTCATCTAATCGTTTAATTTGTTCCATTATTAGCCTCCTATTATTCGTTTTTGCTCGCAATTGCAAGTGCTATTGAATTAAATTTAACATCACTTGTATCAGCTCGTGAGGGTATCATCACAGGTACTTTTGTTCCCACTATTATATGACCATTTTTAAAATTTGCATAATATGTAAGAGATTTTCCAAAAATATTTCCTGCAGCGATATTTGGCACTATTAAAATGTCTGCTATACCTGCTACAGCAGATTTAATTCCCTTTTTCTTTGCAGCATATTGTGAAATTGCATTATCAAGAGCCAATGGCCCATCTATCGTGCAACCTTTTATCTGCCCCCGTTTATTCATTTGAGAAATAAGAGCTGCAGCAATTGTTTCCTTCATATCGGGGTTTACTACTTCCACCGCAGCAAGCATAGCTACAAGCGGATTCTCTTTCCCTAATTCATGAGCAACCATAACAGCATTTTTAACAATAGAAATAAGCGTACTAATATCTGGCTCAATGTTTACGCCACCATCACTCATAAGTACAAGCTTCTGCCCTTCTTCCCGCTGATCCTCGAATACAAACACATCGCTTATAATGCTGCCGGTTCTTAATCCGTTTTCCTTGTCTAAAACTTCTTTTAGAAGTTTGGAAGTCTTTACCTGTCCTTTTAGAAGAACGCCTCCCTTCTTCACTCTCTGCACGGCAAAAGAACTTTTTTCTTCATCGGTAACTGCATGAATAATATCTTCGACAAAATCTCTATCAGAAAACTGAGATAACACATCCTCTATCTTCTCGCTATCCCCCACAAGTATGCCTTTGCCAAAACCATAGTCATAGCTTTCTTTTATCGCCTTTACTGCTTCAATATCCTCTCCTCCTGCTACAACAATGTTTTCTCTACCTTTTCCTTTAAGATGCGAAAATAATTCCTCAAAACTATTTATCATCAATACCTCCTTAGATATACTCTCGTTCTTTCTCTTCGCCTTTTAAAACTCTAAATGCAGCCATTGCAAGAGCACTCATCTCTTCCTCTCCAGGGTAAACAACAATTGGAGCAATCCAGTTTACTCTCTTGCTCACCTCAGCAATTAGCCCTTTGTTGTGTGAAAGCCCGCCAGTAAAGATTATTGCCTCAACATTCCCCCTCAAAACAGTTGCCATAGCGCCAATTTCTTTAGCAATTTGATAACACATTGCATCGACTATAAGCTTTGCGTACTTATCACCTGTTCTGATTTTTTTCATTACTTCAGGCATATTATTTACACCAAGGTAAGAAACAAGTCCACCTTTTTTTGTGAAGAGGCGAACAAGTTCATTTTTCTCATATTTACCAAAATATGACATCTTTATAACATCAATTGGTGGCAAACTTCCTACCCGTTCAGGCGAAAATGGCCCTCCTTCGTTTGCATTATTTACATCAACAATTTTTCCATTTTCTATAGGTGCAATGGATATTCCTCCTCCCAGGTGCGCAACTATAATATTCAAATCTTCGAATCGCTTACTGTTTTCTTCTGCATATCGAAATGCATTAGCTCTAATATTTAATGTATGTAATAATGAAATCCTATTTATCTCCTTTAATCCAGATATTCTTGCAATCTCTTCAAATTCATCAACAGAAACAGGATCCGCTATATACGCGGGGATACCGAGACCTGCCGCTATCTCGCTTGCAATAATGCCACCAAGATTAGAAGCATGTTTCACCTTCGACTGGATTAAATCGTTTATTAATCTATTATTTACACGATAAGTACCTGCCTCAATTGGCTTTAAAATACCACCCCTTCCAATAACAGCATCCAATTGATCCAAAAAAATATTATGCTTTTTTAAAACCTCCACAATCTTTTCTTTACGAAAATCCTTTTGTTCTTTAAGTGAACTAAACTGCGAAAGAATGTCTGGTGGATGATGAATAGATTCTATAAAAATAGGTTCTCTACCACTAAAAACAGCAGTTTTAGTTGATGTAGAACCGGGATTGATTACCAAAATTTTCATTGCCACCTGCCTATCAGCTCTTTAGCCTGACTTATTGTAGTTGTAGTAACATTTGTACCCGAAATCATCCGGGCAATCTCGTTAACTCTTTCGCATTCCGCAAGCTTTCTTGCCTTAAGAAATGTTTCACCATCTTCAACCGTTTTTTCCACCACAAAATGTTCTCCGGGAAGAGACGCAATTTGTGGAAGATGCGTTATACAGATTACCTGTCTATATTTAGCTATCTCACGTAATTTCTCCGCTATTTTTTCGCCTGTCTTTCCTCCTATCCCTGCATCTACTTCATCAAATATAAGCACAGGAATTTCATCTACTTCAGCAAGCACCTTCTTTATTGCAAGTGTCACCCTGGAAAGCTCTCCACCAGAAGCAATGGAAGCAAGAGGTTTAAACCCTTCGCCCGGATTTGGAGCAATGAGAAACTCAACAAGATCAATACCATCAGGAAAAAGTTTTACCATTTTGCCGTCTATTTCTATCCCGTTTTCATCTGCAACATTCTTAAATGACACTTTGAAATCAGCATTTTCCATGGCAAGGTCCTTTAATTCGTTTAGTACTTCTTTTTGAAATCTGCTTGCAGTCTTCCTTCGCCTTAAAGAAAGCTCTGAAACATCTATTTTTATTTTGGAAAGAAATTCTTCTTTTTGTTTACTCAACTCCTCAATTTTCTCTTCGAGTGAAGTAAAAGATTGTAACCGCTCTTCTAGTTCACTCAGGTAATTAATTAATTCAGGAACTGTTTTCTTATACTTCAATTTTAATGCAGATAACAAAGAAAGTCTCTCTTCAATAAAAGAAAGACGATCTGCATCAAAAACAATAGCCCCGTCATATCGCGCAAGGTCTCTATCGAGCTCCTTAAGTTGAACACTTATACTTTCTATCTGTTCATTGAGAGAAGAAAGGTCAGGATCAATAACAGAAGCACGTTTAAGATTTGCAGAAACCAATTCAGCAAGATCTAAAATACTACGATTTTCTTCACCCGATATAGAAGCTCTCGACTCGTCAATAAGATTTGCAAGTTCCTGCGCATTAGATAATATTTTTTCTTCTTTAATTAACTCTTCTTCCTCTTCTTCTTGTAATTCTGCTTTTTCAAGCTCTTCGACCTCAAAATTAATAAAATCTCGCTCTTCTTGATATTTTTTATCCTGTTCAATCAGATCGTTCAGATCTTTTAAAATTCTCCTGTAAGCAGCAATTTCTGAAATCACCTTTTCTTTTAAAGAGATAAGGGTTTCCCCGCCAAACCGATCAAGAGACAAAATATGTGTAGAGCTATTCAGTAAAGATTGCACCTCATGCTGTCCGTGCATATCAATAAGACTGGATCCCAATTCCATTAAGCTCTTTATTGGCATAGGATGACCGTTAATGACGCCCTTTGTCCTGTTTTTATCGATTACCCTGGAAAGTATTACTATAGGTTCTCCTTCAAAGAGAGAAAGTCTCTTTAGAACATCAACCCCTCTGGACGCACCGTCAAGCATAAAACTTACTTCAACCTGCGCTTTATTGCTTCCTGCTCGGATCAAATTGCTTGTTGCATACCCGCCGCAAGCTGCTGTAAGTGCTCTCATCAAGATTGTTTTACCTGCACCTGTTTCCCCGGAAATAATAACAAGATTACTGTCAAAAGACAACTCAACTTTTTTAGCTATTGCAAAATTTGTCAATAGAATACCAGCAAGCATCTATCCCCCCCATCCAAACTTCTTGTTCAATACATCAAAAAAGTTTTTCTTTTTCAAGTGTACAACACGAAGCTGACGATTGGCTTTTTCAAAGGTTACTCTGTCAAACATCTTTAGTTTGAGAGCTTCTTCGCCATCCCTTTGAAAAGAAATAGGTTCTTTTGAAAGAATTCTCAAAGAAAGATGGTCCTCTCCAGAAAAAATAACAGGCCTTGCTGAAAGCTTATGTGGTGCAATAAGCACAAGTTCATACACTGAAGCAGCTGGAGTGATAATAGGGGCTCCAAGAGAAAGGGCGTAAGCAGTAGAACCCGTAGGTGTTGCAATGACAATTCCATCACTTCTAAACTTTCCAGCCCACATCCCATTAACAAAAATTTCGGCGAACATCATTCTTTCCCGAATAGACCGTACCAAAACAAAATCATTGACAGCAAAAAATGTGTCTTCTTTTCCTCCCTCACCAAGCCTTAATCCCTTAAGAACGGTTCTTTTCTCAATGAAAAAATCTCCTTTTAATAATTCTTCAGCAGCATTAAAAACATCTCTTGCCTCGACATCCGTAAGAAAACCAAGATTACCCAAATTTATGCCGAGTACAGGCACATCCATTTCTATACCCAAATGTGCGGCCTTCAAGAAAGTACCGTCTCCGCCAAGGCTTACAATAACAGTATCTTTGTCGGGCTTAGCACTCCTTAACTCTTCGTTGAGAAATACTTTTATGTTTATTTTTCTAAAAAAATTAGCAAGTTTCTCAGCTGTTTCCTTAATTTCTACTCCATCAAGGTAAAAAATTCCTATTTTCATCTTGCCATCCTTTCCCATACTTCATCTATTATTTTATTAATATGGCGAAAATTCACAAGCTTTCCATGTTTTTTTATCAGAAAAAAAAATTCAATATTTCCCTTTCCACCTTTTACAGGAGAGAAAGTAGCATCTGCAACACAAAGTCCTATCCGTGAAATATCGTCAATAAGATTAAATAATATTTCTTTGTGTATCTCTTTATCCTTGACAATGCCTTTTTTCAGATATTCCCTCTTTCCTTCAAACTGAGGTTTAATCAGTGAAATGATGCTCGATTTTTCCTTCATCAAAGGAGTAAGAGCAGGAAGAATCTTTGCAATGGAAATAAATGATACATCCATAACAACTAAATCTAATAGCTCTGGAATTTCCTTTTGTGTTAAATATCTTGCATTAGTTCTTTCTAAAAGAATTACACGCTTATCATTACGCAAAGAATAATCAAATTGCCCATAACCAACATCTACGGCATATACTCGCTTTGCATCACGTTTAAGCAGGCAATCAGTAAATCCTCCGGTTGAGGCTCCAATATCTGAAGCAATCAAATCCTTTGGGTCAATGCCAAATTGGTCAAGTGCAAACTCTAATTTTAGCCCGCCTCTGCTCACATATTTTTTCCCTTCTTTAAGGGTAATTTGATCCTCATCCTTTACAAGGGTACCTGCTTTTTGCACAAGTTGACCATTCAACAAAATTTTTCCTTCAATAATAAATCGCCTTGCTTCTGATCTACTTTTAAATAAGCCTTTTCCAACCAACACCTCATCGATTCTTTTCTTTGACAAATTTTTCTCCAACCTTAATGATATGTTCTGCACTTAAACCATATTTGTTCATAAGAAACCTTCGTTCACCCTGCTCAGGAAAGAAATCTTCTATTCCCACAATGCTCACTTCTATCCCTTCTTTAGAAAGGAACTCGCTTATTGCAGAGCCAAAACCACCTTTTACAGAATTATCTTCAACGGTAATTACCTTTCTTGATTTTTTAGCTTCCTTCAAAATAAGTTTCTCATCTACCGGTTTCACAAAACGAGCATTAATAAGTCCTGTAGAAATACCCATTTTTTCTAACACCTCTCTTGCACGAAGTGCTTCATAAAACATCGTGCCAATAGATACAATGAGAAGATCCTCTCCTTTGTAAATAAGTTCTCCTTTACCCAATTTAATAGGTTTTACGGGTAATAATGTCTTGGGCGCATAATCTTTAGGATATCTGATAGAAGAAGGACAATTTAATTGCAAAGAAAAATGCAACATTGCCTTCAACTCTTCCCCATCACGCGGTGCCATTACGACAAAATTCGGAATGGTACGCATATAAGAAAGATCAAAAACACCCTGGTGAGTAGGTCCGTCAGAAGATACAATTCCTGCTCTATCCAGAGCAAATACGACAGGCAAATTTAAAATTCCAACGTCATGTACTAATTGATCATAAGCACGCTGCAAAAACGTCGAATAAATGGCAACAACAGGTTTCAATCCTTCTTTTGCCATCCCGGCAGCAGCAGTCACTGCACACTGCTCTGCAATACCTACATCTATAAATCTATCAGAAAATAAATCTTTTATTAAATTTGCTTTAGTCCCATCCGACATGGCAGCAGTAATAGCAAATATCCTTTTATCCTTTTTACTTTCTTTGACAAGTGCTTCTCCAAATAATTCTGAAAATGTCCTTTGAGAAGTTATATTCTTGCGAATTCCCGTTTTTACCTCAAAAGGAGAAGCGCTATGAAACTTTGTCGAATTCTCTTCGGCATAACTATACCCTTTACCTTTTTTTGTAACTACATGTACAACAATGGGATATGGAATATTTTTTGTCCCTTCAAATGTTTCAACAAGTTTTCGCACATCATGCCCATCAATAGGGCCAAGATAAGTAAAACCTAGCTCTTCAAAAAAAACAGTAGGTAAAAATAGATCTTTTATAGATAGTTTAATTTTTCTTCCCAATGAGGTTTTGGGTAATTTCATCTTAAGAGACTGATAAAAAGATGAGGAACGCATACGAGATAAATGTTCCGAAAGCGCCCCAACATTTTCGGATATAGACATTTCATTATCATTTAACACAATGATTACTTTTTTTCCCATTCTTCCAAGATTATTCAATCCTTCATATGCTTCACCTGCTGTAAAAGCACCATCACCAATAAGGGAGACGATTTCATAGTCTTCTTTTTTAAATTCTCTCGCTATGGCAAAACCAAGTGCTAGTGGTAGAGAAGTAGAAGAATGTCCGGCTATAAACGTATCAAATAAACTTTCTTCTGGATTTGTATAGCCGCTTATTCCTTTATACTGCCTTAGCGTAGAAAATTGATCTTTTCTCCCTGTGATGATTTTATGCGTATATGATTGATGACTTACATCAAAAACTAATTTATCTTTTGGAAAATCAAATACCTTATAAAGAGCAAGTGTAAGTTCTACCGTGCCAAGATTAGAAGAAAGATGCCCCCCTGTACGAGAAACAACCTTTAAAATAAATTCTCTTATCTCGCCAGAAAGTATATCCAGTTCTTTGCAAGAAAGCTTTTTAATGTCATCTGGCAAATTTATAGAATCAAGAATTTTACTCACTATTTAATTCTCTGAAGAGTATATTCAGCAATATCTGCTAAAATCTTATATTTCTCGCCAAAGGGCGTAAGAAAACTAATTCCTTTTTGTACAAATTCATTCGCCATTTTTGTAGCTTCCTCCACACCATACAGCGCAACAAATGTTGCTCTTTTATTTTTCTTATCCTGTCCTGCATCTTTTCCCAGCACTTCAGTCGAAGAGATTACATCCAAAACATCGTCTATGATTTGATAACTCACTCCAAATTCTAAGCTGAAATCGGTAAGAGCCTTAAGTTCTTCTTCACCTACTTCGCCAAGAATACCTGCCGTCCTTAATGCAAGCGAAATGAGAGAAGCTGTTTTCTTCTCCTCGATATAAAGTATTGTCTCTTTATCAATGCTGCCCATATTGCTTGACACTATATCCATCACCTGCCCACCGACTAATCCTCGTATGCCTGTTGCAACTCCAAATTCATGTATAACTGCTAAAAGAGCGCTTTCTCTAAATTTTTCCAGATGTAATCGGTTAGAAATAATCTCAAAAGCAAATGACAGAAGCGCATCACCAGCAAGAAGCGCCATATCACTACCATACACTTTATGAGTAGTTGACCTACCTCTACGCAAGTCGCTATTATCTACAATAGGAAGGTCATCGTGAATCAATGAGTATGTATGCACCATTTCAATAGCACATGCAAAAGGAATGATAGGCTTTTCTTCATCTTTGATGGCATTATAAGTGGAAAGCATAAGGATAGGTCTCAATCTTTTTCCACCTGGTATTAAACTATAAGACGCAGCAGCATATAACACAGAGCTACCTTTCAACGGTTCAACCATAGCAGCAATCGCTGAGTCAATAAATTCTCTTTTTTCTTTAAGATACTCTTCTAAATTCATAGCATCCTCCTAATATATTTTAAATGCTGAAAATTCTCCCAAAGGTTCAGAAAAACTATAATCCACATTTTTTACAAGGGAAAACGAATTACCTTTTCTTAATACATCAAGAAATTTAACAAGGTCTTTTTCTTCTCCCTCAGCCATTATGTGGACAGAACCATCGTGCAGATTCTCAGTATATCCAACAAGATTTAGTATATCTGCATTTCTTTTTACAAAATATCGAAAACCAACTCCTTGCACAAAACCAGACACCCGCGCCTCAAGTCTCTTTGGGCTCATTCTTTCTGCCTCTTAATATCTCACGGAGTATACCATTGACAAAATTAGAAGATTTATCCGCGCCGTACTTTTTTGCAATCTCAACAGCTTCATATACAACCACTCCTTCATCAACTTCATCGACATAATCTATCTCAAAAAGTGCAAGCCTCAAAATTTCTTTATCGGGCACAGATATTCTATCAAATTCCCAATTTTTCAAACTACCTTCTATAATTTTATCAATCACATCTAGATGCTTGAGTGCACCATTCACTAAGCGAAGAGAATACTCTAACACAACGGGCGGTTCATATTGAAACAAGGAAAACGCATCTGGAATGCTACTTCCTCCTCTGTCAACTGCAAAAAACACTTTGAATGCTATCTCGCGCGCTTTACTCCTGTTCTTCATACTTAATATCTTCAATAAAAACGACTATCGTAGATAATTTATATGGAGTCATGTTTTCAATCTGTGCTTTTACCTTATCCATAACCTCCTTTCCAACTTTTCTTAAATCTACTCCATACGCTACAGTAATAAATATGTTTACCTTTATCACATCTTTTTCTAAAACAAAATCAATGCCATGAGAATGTTTCTTGTCTTTATTAAGATAGGGAATATATTCCTCCATGCCTTTCCAGGAATCTAATACACCGTCCACGCTCAGCGTGGCATTAAGAATGATAGCTTCAATCGCTTCATCTGTAATAATAATTTTGCTCATTTATTCACCCTTTCGAGATACTCACCTGTTCGAGTATCCACCTTTATTAAGTCTCCCTCATTAACAAATAAGGGAACATTTAACTTATACCCCGACTCTAGAACAACTTGTCGCATTGCGGCAGTAGCTGTATCTCCTCTCACGCTAGGCTCAGCGTGAGTTACTTTAAGCTCAACAAATGTAGGGAGATCAACAGACACCAGTCTATCTTTATAAAATACTATCGTTAACTCTAAATTATCTTTAAGAAAGTTTGCAGCATCACCTACATTATCCGGGGAAATCGATACCTGATCGTATGTTTCAAGATCCATAAATACATAATTCTTCCCTTCTCTATAAAGATATTGCATTTTTTTCCTCTCAAGAAAAGCTTTTTTAAATTTTTCTTCTGGCCTAAACGTACTCTCTACAATGTTACCCGTATCCAAATTCTTAATCTTCACTCGAACAAAAGGAGAACCTTTCCCTGGTTTTATATGCTGGAAAGAAATAACCACATAAATCCCTCCGTCCATCTCAAATGTTACTCCCGTTCTTAAATCATTTGCCGGAATCACATAATCCTCCTCACAATCATTTAGTATCTCTTATAAATAATAGCAAAAAGTAGCATTTCGTCAACGAAAGAAAAAACTAGAAAAACAAACGACAGTAGATGAAAACTCAAAAAAGAATCATATCAATTAAAAATCAAACGGATTCTTTTATTAAATAGATTGTTCCTGGTTATAATCTATATTGTCTCGACTTAACAACTGTTTTACCTTATCAAATCTTCTTATTACAACAATTAAAACCGCTAAAAAGTAAAACATTTTAGTTAGATTAAGTATATTTGGAGCGAATATGCATAAAAGGAAGCATATGTAGACAATGGCTTCCCCTATCTCCAGGAGAGAAAAACTGCCAGTTCTCTTATTTTTTAGAAAATGAAGAGAATAGATAATTACAGCAGCAAAAAGCAATATCATAAGAGATTCTTTCGGTGCAAAAAACAATGCAACACCTGCTGTGGTAGAAATTCCACTACCTCCATTGAAATGATAAAAAACCGGATAATCATGACCCAAAATAGCAGCTGCACCAATAATAAGAAGAATGACACTTGGAGCACCAATCCTTCTTGCAAAAACAAGAGGGATAAAACCCTTTAAGCCATCTAAAATGCCAACTAAAACACCAAGCCTTTTATCGACATTGAAATAAACATTTGTTGCGCCCGGATTGTGGTCACCAAGATTTCTTATATCAATGTTAAGCTTCACAGAAGTAAATATTATGGCAAAGTTAACAGCACCAATTAAATAAGAAACAAGGATTAAAGCAATATATAGGCCACTATTCATTGCCTCTTCTCCAATCTAAAAAAACATTTGTCGTATATCATCCCTACACATAACTTCTCCCTCGTTGTTAATTTTACCTCATAATCTCACACTGTCAAATCTCAACATTTTATATACGAAAAATATATCAATTTCACAATTTCTTCACATTTACTTATTATAATAAGATCAATTAACAAATAGGAGGTTAATAAATGAAAAAGAAAATTAGTATCACTATTCTGATAGTTGTCGCAGTAGTGATGTTTGGAATGACAACCAATTTTAATTTGAATAGCGCTCTGGGTAACGATACAACAAATATTGCATATGGAAATTCAACAAATGAATTAGCGTCCATAAAACAAGCTGACAATAGTGAAGAATTTAGCACAGTCGCCTATAAAAGCGGTACATATGGGAGTGGAAAAGGAAAAAATTTAGAAGAAATCAGGGAAGAAAAAAGACCTCTGTACATCTGGAGTTTTATTTTCGCTCTTATTTGTTTTGCAGTACTAGAAATACTCAAGTATAAAAAGAAATTAACAAAACTCTTTGTGATGATGAGTATAGATGTATTCTTGCTTATTGCATTCTTGGTTTCTGGAGTAACAGGGGCTCTTCTTGTCTTTGAGAGAACTACCCTACCAACCGTTTTACACACAGAATTCTCGTTACTATTAGTTGCAGGAGTTCTAATGCATCTAATTGATCATCTCAGTTTCTACAAGATATTGTTCAGGAAACGCAAGGTAAACAAATAATTTTGTAATCGTAATCAGAATATTATAATAAGATGATGAAAAAAATATTAGTAGTAGATGACGAAAAGAATATAAGAGACCTTTTAAGTATCTACTTACAAAAAGCAG
>JAYELD010000183.1 GCA_034717215.1 Caldisericota bacterium | reverse complement strand
CCAAGAGAGTATTTTTTATAATTGGGAGCAGGGCATAGAGAAACAAAGCAAAAATTGCTGGTTTTGCCCCAATTCCGAACAGAGGTATCGCAAAGGCAAAAAGCGCCAGGGATGGAATAGTCTGGATGATATTTGCTATATTTAATACAATATTTGAAAGACCCTTGTGGTTTACAACTAAAAAGCCCAAGGGAATTCCGATTAAGCATGCTAAGAGAACTGCAGTAGAAGAAAGCGAAATATGCTCAAGAGTTTTTTGTATAATTTCGGACCAATGTCCGGTGATGAAATTAATAACACCCATAAATTAATAGTCCTCCTTTCCAGGCATGATTTGATTAAGGACATTTAAAATACTTGCGTTTGTAATTATTCCGATTAAATATCCTTTGTCGTCTATAACAGGACTGAACTTTACATTACGTTTTTCCCTGATAACCATGACTTCTGTAAGTGGCATATCGTGAGGGATTTCTCTTATGTTGGATTTCATTATGCTTTTCATTCTGATACTGTGATCAGTGATACCGCGGAGACGGTTAGCGCCGACAAGACCCAGAAGTTTGATTTTTCCTGTTTCTAGTTTGTTAGCAACACACAAAATTGTAACATCGAGAGTCTTCATAATTTCAATTGCCTGAGCCACCGAGCGGTTGGGATTTATAGTAACAAGATTACTATTCATAACGTCCTCAGCATTTACCATGTCCGGAGTTTTCCAAAGACGATTTTTGCCAACAAATTCCGCAACATACTCATTTGCGGGATTTTTCAAAATTTCTTCGGGTGTATCAAATTGAGCTAATTTGCCGTCTTGTAGAACGGCGATTTTATCTCCTAGCTTAATAGCCTCGTCAATATCATGGGTGACAAAGATGATAGTATTTCCTAATTCTTCGCATATGCGCAAAAGCTCATTTTGTAGCTGTTCTCTCGTGATTGGATCGAGAGAAGAAAAGGGCTCATCCATAAGGATTATTTCAGGCTCGTTTGCAAGTGCTCTTGCAACGCCGGCTCGTTGCTGCTGCCCGCCAGAGAGCTCGCTTGGATAACGGTGTGCGTACTCATTAGGGGGGAGTCCCACGATCTCCATAAGACTGCGGATACGATTTTCCGTTTCGTTTTTATCTTTTTTGCAAAGCATTGGGACGGTTGCAATGTTCTGTGCAATTGTTCTGTGTGGGAAAAGTCCTATGCTTTGTATGACGTACCCGATGTTTCTCCGCAATTCAATTTCATTTGAAGTTTTAATGTTTTTTCCGTTGATAAAAATATTACCACTTGTGGGCTTGATGAGCCTGTTCATCATTTGCATCGTAGTTGTTTTTCCACATCCGCTTTCACCGACGAGAACTACAAATTCCCCTGCTTCTACAGTCATGCTGAGATTGTTGATAACGACATTCTTCCCGTCATAAGATTTACATACATTCTTGAGTTCTATCATGTTATACCTCTCTTTGACTTGAAATAGATGACAATGTATAAAATTTTGTTGAAATTTTTTATATAACAGTGGTTATAACACAAAGCTGTTACTTGTGTCAAGAAGAGGCGTGTTTGTAGCTTGGAACAGAACTGGTGCCAGTTCTGTTCCAATACAAATATTATCAATCGATTAATCCCTTATCTTTTAGCATTTGTGTTGCGACATCCCGGAGCTCTGCGCCCTCATCTACCTGTAGATTATATTTTTGCATGTCGGTGTCACTCCAGGCGTTTTCTAAAGCTTCAAGTGCAGTAACAACTCCGGGATTGGCTTCCGCAAATTCTTGCTTCAAAATGGGCGTGCAATAATAGGGTGGAAAGAAATGTTTGTCATCCTCAAGGTTGACAAGGTTGTATTTTGCTATCCTGCCGTCAGTGGAAAAAGATACGTTTACGTCCAAATCACCCTCTGCCAGGGCAGCGTACGTAAGACCCTGGTCCATATTCTTCACTTTTTTGAATTCAAAACCATAAAGAGTACACATGCCGGGGTAACCGTCTGTGCGTACTACAAACTCCTGATCGCAGCCGAGAATCATGTCACCTGCCAAATCTTTCAAGTCAGATATGGAGGTAATATCATATTTTTCAGCAGTTTCTTCTGTAACTGAGAGGACGTATGTATTGTTAAAGCCGAAAGGTGCTAGCCAAGTGATACCATAGTCTTCTTCAAAATGGGATTTTACATAGTCGTATGTCTCATTTGGACTGAGAATGTCTGATTGTTCCAAAATGCAGGAGTAACCGGTTCCTGTGTATTCTGGGTACAGGTCGGCTTCACCGTTGTTAAGTGCGTTGAAGCAAAGCATAGAGCCACCGAGCTCATTGACGGTTGTTTCGTAACCCTTTGATTCTAAATACACAGATAGCATCTCTCCCATGATACGCTGTTCGGTAAAGTTTTTATGGACTATTCTAATGGTTTTGCTACCTCCGCTGGATGAACAACCTGCCAAAAAAAGCATTGATGCAATTAAAACAAAAATTCCTGTGCGTTTAATTAGTTTTTTCATTTAAATCCTCCTTATTGTACTAAAATTTTTTTGTGCACCCCATATGAGTTATATACATTTGAAACCCCGAATAACATTTACAGACAATCTATAGGTGCCAAATAGATGTCTGAGTCACATATTTTTGAACTTCCAACAATATTTTAACAGAAAATCTATAGATGTCAAATCCTTGTATGGAGGTCTCTGAAAAAGTATGAAAATAGAATAAAATGTCATGCTGGTGAACCTTTAGTCCCGAACTTGTTTCGGGATCTTTTCAGAACCTTATAAAATCAATAAGTTAAGAGACCCTGAAATAAATTCAGAAGTGACAGCATTGCAAATACCTCCTATAATTTAACAGATTTGGTTGTGATATGAGATGTTCCCTGTGCCTATCATCGTGATACAGGCTCTCTGCCTAACGTACTTGTACAGGTTTAAGGGAACAGGGAAAGTGGGTTTAACATTCTGAACGGTTTCTATGAACCAACGACAGAAACAAACTTACTCACTTTTCCTCATATCTTCAACCATACATACGAAGTATAATCAAAGATATATTTCCTCACAACCTGGAGTAGTATATACGATGACAAAATAGGGTTTTTCAGAGATCTCGTCTGAGTTACATACATTTGAGACTCAGGATAATGTTTTAAGAAAATCTATGGGTGGTAAATTATTAAGGCCTTTATGAACTCTCTCAGTATTATACCAGAATAGGTAATCGATGAGTTTTGAATTGAATGCATTAATATATGTAGCTAATAGATTAAGGTGGGTATTGATGAATTCTTCCTGTAGTGTTCTGTTTGATCTTTCTACGTGTCCATTGATCCCTGGGTATGTGAAATAGATAAAGAGGTTTAGTATATTTAGTTTTAAGATATTACCTTTTTAATTTTCTTAAAGGACTTCACTGTATTTTTATTATTTCTTCTTTTATTCATACAGTATTCATCTG
>JAYELD010000182.1 GCA_034717215.1 Caldisericota bacterium | reverse complement strand
GATTACAAATCAGTTGCTCTACCATTGAGCTACGTCGGCTGTCCCAACTTCTCCGAGGTATATTATATTGAGAGGACTATATTTGTCAAGAGGAAAATGGTGACTTCCTTAACCGCTTTTTGATTCTCTGCAAGGCGTTATCTACAGATTTATATGACCTGTCCAATTTATTCGAAATATCTCTTATTTTATACCCTTTAATAAACAACAAAAAAACATCTTTTTCAAATAACGAAAGCCTTTTAGCAAAGCTCTCGAGATCTTGCTTCAATAAAATTGATTCCTCTTCACCATCAACAGTAAAAACTGTAAAATCAAAAGGAACGGTACAAACTTCTTTTCTCTTTCTAAGGTAATCTAATACAGCATTTTTTACTGATACATACGCAAAATCGTCAAAATTTTTCCCTTTATCAAAATTAAAATTATTTACTGCCCGATAAAGTCCCATCAGCCCGTCGATAAAAAGATCTTCTCTATCTTCTCTATTCAAAATAATGGAATAATAGCGCACAATTTTCTTAACAAACGGGGAATAAATATGAAGAATCTCGTTCATTGCGTCCCTATCCCTTTTTTGGGCCTTTCTGATCAACTCATTTATATTCACTGTTCTTTGCTTTTTCTTCCATCAACCTAAATAACACGATACCTGTTGCAACAGATACATTTAACGAGCTTACCTTGCCGCGCATCGGAATAGAAACAAGATAATCACATTTTTTTCTAATCCCTTCTCTAATTCCTTCTCCTTCATTGCCCATTATGATAGCAAATGGCAGATTTTTATAATCCATATCATAATAAATTGTTTTAGCACCAGGGTCTGTACCTACAATCCAAACATTATGTTTTTTCAGATAATCAATGGCACGGACAAGATTCGTTACTTTTGCAATTTTTACATGAAAAATTGCACCGGATGAAACAGATATTACCGTATCTGTAATATCTGCCGCCCCGTACTCAGGGATAATTATGCTAGAGATGCCTACACACTCTGCCGTTCTTATGATAGCACCAAAATTTTGCGGATCCTGTATTCTATCAAGTAAAAGTATGGTAGAATTTTTATATATCTTTATGTCCTCAATTTCTGCAAATTTATAGGGGTCGCCCACACCTACTACGCCTTGCGGGTTTAACACATGAAATCTTCTTCTGAACCAACTTTCATCTCTTTCTAAAATCTTTATGTCTTGCCTTTTTGCAAGACGATATATATTCCGCATAATTTCATCTCTGTTCTCTGCCTTTGATCTTTCAATAACTAAAACCTTCACAGGATATTGAACTCGCAAAGCTTCAAGAACTGCTCTTTTTCCTACAATAAATTGATCTTTTTTAGCCTTATCCTTATTTTTCATTTTCTTCACCTCTTGTATAAATAAGCTTATACGTCGTCCCTGTACTTGTGTCTTCTAAAACAACGCCTGTATCTTTTAACCGATTTCTAATCAAGTCAGCTAATTTAAATTTCTTCTCATTTTTTAAATCCCATCGGATATCAATGAGTTTCTTAATTATATCAGAGACTTCCTCCTCCATAGAAATAGAAGAAATCGCTTCTGCTAACTCTTTTTCTTTCTTTAGCTCTTCAGCTAATGTCATAAGCTCGTCCTTAAATGAAACATTTACCTTTTCTTCTATTTTACCAAGTTTTTTAATTCCAAGCACCAAAAAAATATCCTGCAAAAGTTTATCTGCTTCTTTTAGCGATTCTCTATTTAACTGGCCCCTTTTGACATTAACAAATTTGAATATATCAAACAAAAGGGCAACAACTAAAGCAGTATTAAAATCGTTATCCATTGCATCTTCAAACCTTTCTCGCCATTTCTTTGTTAACTCAATTGAAGATAACCCATTCTCTTGGCCGGATAACTGTTTAAATCTTATATAGCTCTGGTTAAAATATTCATATGTTTTGCTTGACTGTTCAAGGCTTTCCAAATCGAAACTCAGAGGTTTATGGTACGAAATAGATACAAGGTATAACCTTACAATCTCCCCATCATACCGCTTGAATAGCTCATTCATCGTGAAAAAATTATTTAAGGATTTGCTCATCTTCTCTCTATTTACTATGACCATTCCATTATGAAGCCAGTATCTCACAAACGGCACTTTCCCCGTATATGCCTCGGATTGAGCAATCTCATTTTCATGGTGCGGAAAAATAAGGTCATCTCCTCCGCCATGGATATCAAAAGAACTCCCCAAATAATAAAGACTCATTGCAGAACACTCAATATGCCAACCGGGGCGCCCTTTACCCCAGGGACTATCCCAGGAAGGTTCTCCTTCCTTAGCTTTTTTCCATAAGGCAAAATCAAGTGGATCTCTCTTTTCAGGGTTTACCTCAACACGAGCTCCTTCGCGTAGCTCAGTAATATCTCTACGAGAAAGTTTGCCGTATTCTTTAAATTTAGAAACTTCGTAATAGATACCGTCGGATATTTCATATGCATATCCCTTTTCTTTAAGTACCCCTACTATCTCAATGATTTGTGGTATATGTTCCGTAGCGCGGGGGTACCGATAGAGCTGTTTTACATTCAGCATATCAAGATTGTCAAGATAAACTGAAATATACTTGTCTGCAAGCTCTTTGTAATTTATATGCAATTCATTAGAACGATTGATAATTTTATCATCAATGTCAGTAAAATTAGAAATGTGGATTACTTCATATCCCTTATATTCAAGATATCTGTGCATTACATCATATATCACAGCCGAGCGGCCATGACCTATATGAGGAAAATCGTAGGGTGTCACTCCGCATGCATAGATATAAACTTTGCCTTTTTCTCTTGTTTTGAATTCTTCTTGTTTTCTTGTAAGCGTATTATATACTTTAAGCATTTTTTGATAGCTCCTCTATTGCATAACTCAATCTTTTTATTACATCTTCTTTCTTTAAGAAAAATATAAACTCATGAATTTCCAGGCCTTCCTCACTCCCTGTAATTGCGAGCCGTAAAGGGAAATATAAACTGCGCCCCTTTATCTCCATCTCTTTGCCAGTGCTTCTTATTGTTGCAAGTACGCTTTCCCTGCTCCAATCGGAAATACCAGACAAATTGTCCTTGAATTTTTCAAGCAAAGGCAGTGCATTCATTTCTTTAAGTTTTGCCATCACTTCATCACTAAATATTGATTCTTTAAAAAATGGCCTGGAAAGAACTTCGATATCCTTCAAAGTAACAAGATGTTCTTTTATAGTTCCTACGAATCCTTTCCACCAATCCATTTCTTTCCCGCTAAAGTCAATATTAATAAGCTCTGCACGGTCAATGATTTCTTCTGCTGAGAGATTCTCTATATAATGATGGTTCATCCATTTGAGTTTATCAATATCAAATATAGCAGGTGCTTTGTTAACACTTTCAAGAGTAAATAGGTTGATGAGTTCTTCTTTTGTAAAGAACTCTCTGTCGTCTTTAGAAG
>JAYELD010000181.1 GCA_034717215.1 Caldisericota bacterium | reverse complement strand
TCTTATGGTGAAATCTGCACCTGTAAAAAAGGGTGGGTCAATGTAAATAAGATTTATCTTTCCTGCCCATCCCTGTTTAATTAAAGATGACATTACCAGTTTGTTATCACCCCAAATAAGTTTATTTTTCCAATCTTTGGGATAATTTTCAGGATACTCACTTTCAGGATAACATTGTAAGGGATCAAAAAGCACCTCTCCCTTTTCCAAGTCTTTTAGTCTGGGTTTATTTATTGTTTCCACAACCTGAAAAGGGAGATTAGGCTTTTCTATTGATATCCTCTCTCCTTTTTCAAATTTATCATATTTATTTGCCCAGAGCAGTTCTACATATTTTTTGTTATTTTCCATGTATGTTAGCCTCCTATTAGAGAAGTTTTTACTTTACTGTGTAATAAATAAATATTTTTTATGCAGATATTTAGCCTAAAACTATTAAAATTCCTTATTTTTTTTAAATTATTTTCCTCATAATGAGCCATCCCTTTATAAAGAGGATTTTCCAATATATATTTAATGGTCCCGGCATACCACTTGCCGCCCCTTGCAGTAGGTACGCCTTTTTCATTTAGCCCCCTGGCAATTTCTCTCAATCCCATTCTCTTACGTATCAGGGATGGTTCTTCTCTATCAGGCTTCGATAATCTATATCTATTTTATTTAACACCAATAGTAAATAAGTAAATCTTTTTTAATTTTTCTATATCCATTTTATAATACAACAAACAAATTACAAAATCCTTCTTTTTAAAATATATTGCACAATTTTCAAATATATTTTCACAGTTTGATTATAATAGTTTTCAGAAAATTAAAAATTATCAGTTACATACGTAAAACCGAATTAAATAAACATCTCAAGGAATATAAAACCTCTTCTCCTCTTGACAAAAATGCATTTTTGAATATCTTATTTATGTACTAACAGGTTCCCTGTTAGCTCAATTGGCAGAGCGGGTGGCTGTTAACCACTAGGTTGTAGGTTCAAGTCCTACACAGGGAGCCAACTTAATCACTGTTTCAAACTCTTTCGGGGTGTTCTTAAGACACGCCCACGCAAAAAAAAGACAAAATTTCTCTTACTCCTATTCTGGGATAATGGTTAAATCCAATCTTGCCTGCACGGCTGGAAAAAATCCAATCAAACTGAATTTGACTTTTTTCTTCCTCTTTATTACTATTGTTTATGTAATATTAAACTATGGTGATAAACTGTAGTAACAAAAAGGGGAGTTAAGTTTAACATTACTTACTAACAGGAGGATAAAATGATAGGAAAATTACCAAAAGAAATTCTCAATGCATTATTAGAAACGCTACCAATTGAATTTTCAGTGATAGATAAATCCGATAATGTTTTAGCATGGAACAAGCATGAGACAAGAATTTTTAAACGGCCTGCGGGAGTAATAGGAAAAAATGTAAAAAATTGTCATCCAAAAAAAAGTTTGGCTAAGGTAGAAACAATTTTACACGAAATGAAAGAAGGAAAAAGAGAGAAAGCAAGATTTTGGATTGATTTACCAATTGGCAAAAACAATGAAAAGAATAAAGTATTAATTGAATATTATGCACTAAGAGATCCGGCTGGCAACTATTTAGGATGTTTAGAAGCAAGCCAAAACGTATCAGAAATACAAAAATTAAAAGGCGATAAGCGCTTACTGGATTAAAAATTACGCCCACATCGCACAACAACAGATATGAGGCTACAACCTTCGGCAACTTATTTTGTCCGCAAAATATTAAGTGAAAACCTGAGCTTCGCCTTCAAATAAAGAAGAATATTTAAAGGTTAAAGTTAATTAAATATGGAGGCATAAAGATGAGTAAAAAATCTAAAAAACCCAAGTCTTGGCAGGAAAAATTGAGAGATAGTAAAGGTCTGCCGAAAATAGTGCAGATTACTCCCAAAATGGCTGGCAGATGGGGGACAAAAATTGGTGATACAATGGTAATTCCGGTGCCAATTGAAGTGGATAAAATTATGAAAAAAGTACCTAAAGGAAAACTCATTACCATTAATGACATTCGTACGACGCTTGCTCAAAAACACAATGCTACAATTGGCTGTCCGCTAACTACCGGAATTTTCGCTCGCATCGCGGCTGAGGCAGCAGCAGAAGTTATAGCGGATAGAAAGAAGGACATCACTCCTTATTGGCGAACATTAAAAACAGGCGGAGTAATAAACGAGAAATATTCTGGTGGGATAAAGGCTCAGAAGAAACTTTTGGAGAAGGAAGGACATAAGGTAATTCAAAAAGGTAAAAAATATGTAGTCGCTGATTTTGAAAAGTATTTGGCAAAGTTACAATAATTGAGCAAGACTATGAATAAAAAAAACAAAAGTTTAATAAATAAATGTTAATAACGTACAAATATGAAAAAGAATGCTAAAATTACTTTAATCATAACTCTTGTAGTCATGTTGTTATTGATTTGGGCGCCCTGGATGAATAATCAAGCTATTCATGACAGGGTCTTTAAAGAAAAAGCCAGAATAGACGGAACAATCGATAAACAAACTGGCGAGTTGATTTGTGATTATACTGTTATGTGGTTACCATTTGGAAGATGGGTTGCAAGTTGTGAGGGAGGTTATTTTGTTACATTTTGGGGTAAAATACTATAAGTCCAGCAGCAAAACTCCATGCTCTCTTTAATCGCTAACGCGGTATATGTAGTTCGCTAGTTGCACCGTATAATGCTCTTTTTTCTACAAGCAATCATATATCTTTCACAAAAATAATTTCCAGCGGCTCCTTATCCAGCAATAGTGAACCTGCATCCCTGTATCCAAGCTTTCTATAAAAATGCTGTGCTTGCTCATTTGATAATGTCGATGTCATTGTTTTTTTATATCCTTTATTTCGCATTTCCTTTTCCCAAAATTCAACAAGCTTTTTCCCAATGCCCTTTCTCCGGTGTCGTGAGTTAATAATTATTAAATTCATAAATGGTATTTCGTCCCAGAACAAATTAAATCTTAAAAGACCGATTGGTGTGTCTTTTTCGTCTCTTACGATAATAATTTCTTTTCGACGCACTTTTTCTTTAATTTCAACAGTTTTTAAATGCAGATCTATCTTAACAATATAGTTTATATCTTTATCACTTGCGTAGCAGATATTTATCATTTTTCCCCCTTAGCCGCTAATACTTTGCCCGATGTTTTTACTGCCTATAAATCCTCAGATACATATTAATCAACATATCATTTTAATTTCTTATACATTCTATAGAAGCTAAATAATTCCCTATCCAACCTTATTGAAGATTCCTTAGTAATCGCATACCCAAGCTTCTTGTAGAGATTAACTGCTTTCAAATTTTCTGTCTCTACATCCAACGCTATTTTTTTTGCTCCATTTCTTCTCGCCTCTATTTCAATCTTAGTAATTAAATCTGTTCCTATGCCCATTCCTCTATATTCCGGATAAACAGCGACGTTGCTGATATAATGCTCCTCTCTATTGACCCATCCGGTTACATCCCTGGCCTTTAAAAAAAGAGGG
>JAYELD010000180.1 GCA_034717215.1 Caldisericota bacterium | reverse complement strand
AAATTGCAGTACTAAGATTAAAACTTAGATTGTTGCTCAACTGATTACGATATCCGGGTATAATAATTATACTCCCGTCATTTATACTGGAAATAGCCATTAAATTAATTTGAGAAAATTCATCAATTCCATAATTTACCATACCTAAAATTAACCCAATATTTTCATTCAAATTGTCACGAAATTCATCATACATCTATATATTGATTTCTAGAAGAACGGGATAAGAGAATTGTTCTCCCTTATCCCGTTTTCAGATTATTTTTTGCTTTTGTCCCTCATTTTTTGCTGCTTCTTTTAATCAGGATATACACAATTTTAACTACTCCTACACCTATTAATGCCCACCAATACCATTCCATGAACTTTCACCTCCTAAAAAATATAATCGTTTCTCTCAAGAATGTGTTAAATGAAACGTCTCCACAATACACGACCTTGTATCATATGCGAACTTTTTTTCTGAAAATATTACCCAAAATTAGAAGCACCACAAATCCTGTTGCGAATGTCATCACACCTGAAAACCAGAAATCAAATTTTTGTACTTCTGTAAGAAAAACATTTTTTATCATCATAACTTGCCAATAAATCGGTAGTGGATAAAATATAACTTGCCATTTTTCACTTACAAAGAATGTTAATATTGGAACCATTATATATAGCCATCCTGTAACTTTTAGTAGAACTAATGCACTCATTTCATTTTCGGCAAAAGCACCTAAAAACATTGAAGTTGCTATTACCATTGCCCCAGAAAAAACTACTACTAACAGTAATTTCACATAGTCAATGGTTAATCCCATCAGAATTAGGCCTGCGCACAGTGTTCCAAACAATCCAATAAATAGAGATGTTGCATATTTGCTAATAATGTATTTTCCAAAATTTAACGGGGATATTGCTATTGCGCAAATAGCTTTCGTTTCTTTTTCATTAACTATGTTGAACCCTGCACTAATTCCTCCAACAAAAATAGCCATTACTACCAATACTACAGTAAGTAAATCCATCAATAGTGAACCTTTTTCTTCTGTTGCCCTATAATCAATAGGAATTGGTATTTCTGGTGAAGTAATTTCTGCTAGTATCATTTTGTAAGTGTCTATTAGTCCTTCTGGCTCATTTCCTTCAAATACTAGCTGAATTGTTTCACCTTCCATTACTACTCCAGCGATTGAATCAATTCTCTCTACTCTATCATATACACTTTCCGCACTATCAAATAAATCCACTTCACCGAAATCTTCAATTTGACTTATCACTTGCTCACCAACACCTTCATATACGGCGAATTTTACCTGCGTGCTTTCTACAGTCGGGACAAATATTCTAATTACGAATGCTAAAATCACTGCATAGAAAATAATAAGTAACATCATACGATCCCTTGTTGCAACAGTGAAATCTTTTATAATCATACTCCATATTTTTCTCATTATGCTCCCTCCTTCATCAGCTTCTTAGTTACAAGAAAGTGACATAATGCATATGCGATAATATTCATACCTACGAGTGTTATGACTTGTCTACCTAAGTCAATTCCCGTAGGAAACAATATTTCTTTCATGCTATGTAGTGCTGGAAAAGACGGTATCCACTCAATATAAAAAGGTGAAAAGCTAGGAATTAAAATTGTAAAAACTGGTAGCATGCTTATTATTACCACACCCATCGCTACAAATATGTATTCAGATAAGTTGCTGAAAAATGTAGCTATGCTCATTCCTATAAATCCGAATAGTGCTATGCCTAGTATTAATATAGGAATCAGTGCTAAGAAATTAACTTTAAAACCTAAAGTTAGAAATATTAACAGTAGTGCATATACAATCCCTTTTGTGATAAAAGTAAGAGTTTTAGACGTGATATATATAGCTGTACCCGTTGGTGTAATACGATATGCTTTAATACTTCCTTCAGCTTTTTCTTGAAACATAAATACTGCACTTAGGAAAAAGCTAAACATCATTACTTCGTAGGTTAAAAATATAGGTATCAACATCTTATTTTGAGGAATTGGCTCTACTCTATCCCCTAAAAATTTCGTTGAGTATTGAGCGTCTATACTAACACCCGCCATATTTAATATCATATTTTTAAGCGATGCACTAATTAAGTTCACATTTTCTTCTCTCATATTTTCACCGTGAACAATTGTAAAATGTGGTTCATATATAGTTCCTTCAAAAACTATTCCCACTTGTGTTTCTTTGTCTAAAATAAGCTGTTCAAGTTCTTCAATATTACTTATAAATACTACGTTATCTACATTTCTTCCCTCAAGCGCACTCTTCATTATCTGACCTGTACTATTGTCTACAAAGTACATAGTTATTTCGTGTTCGATAGAATCTGTTATTACAAAATAATACAAAATGAGAAAAATAATTATTGTACCCATCATTAGCCATGCAAAAGAGTTTCTTAAAAGTAATTTCATATCTTGAACGTATAAATTAAAAAGTTTATTCATTATATGAGCCCCCTTCCGGTCAACTTAATGAATGTTTGCTCTAGAGTTGCCTCCTGTGAATGTATTGTTTGAACTTCCTTGTTTAAGATAATTTTATTAAATTGTTTTTTATCCTCTTCGTTGTCTAAGAAAAATACTGACTTTTTTATTCCCTTTTCACCTGCAAACTCGACTACTACAGATTTTTCTCCATGTTTCATTTTCAAGTTTCTCGGTGTATCCATAGCTACGATTTTTCCTTCATTCAGGAAAGCAACTCTATCACAAAGATCATCAGCTGCAAACATATTATGTGTAGTCAAAAAAATCGTACAACCTTCTTCTTTTTTGCGTTTTATCAACTGTCTGATTTGACTCGCTGTCGTTGGATCAAGTCCTGATGTAGGCTCATCTAAATAGAGTATTTTAGGGTTGTTAATTAAAGAACGAGCAAAAACTATTCTTTGCATCATGCCTTTTGAATAATTAGCAACTCTTTTATTTGCGTCAGCTCTCAATCCTACCATATCCAGTAGTTCCATTGGGTCAGCAGTTGGTACATCAAACAAACCAGCAAAGTACTTTAGATTTTCATAGCCAGTCAATTTTGTGTATAAATTGTGAAACTCAAAACAAACTCCTATGTTGTTATAAAATTCCGACTTCATTTTTGTAATAGAATTGCCTTCATACAACACCTCACCTTTTTGTAGCTTTAGCAGACCTGTCATAATATTTTGCGTAGTACTTTTGCCTGCACCGCTTGGTCCTAAAAATCCAAATACCTCTCCTTTCTCAATGTTAAAAGACACATCATTTACCGCATACTGCCCCTTCCCAGTATAGTCGTGATACAAATTCTTAACACTTATCATTTTCATTCCTCCCTTCGACTTGTTTTTACTTTGTTTATAATAGATTCCATAGTAGATAGATACACTTTTCGCTTTAATTATCCTTAATCTTTTATGTTTTCAATTTCTCTTGAAAATTTTTCAACATTTCCCGGTTGACTATATTGATAGCTCCTTTTTTAGCTCCCAGGATTCTTTCCATAGCATCTTCGTAA
>JAYELD010000179.1 GCA_034717215.1 Caldisericota bacterium | reverse complement strand
TTTCGCGCGACGAAGTTCAGATTCAGACTTCCTGGATGGACCGCATCAAAAAGCAGATTGCTATCCCAGGTCTGTCATTCCCGCGCCTTTTTCTGTCATTCCCATCTCTTTCTTTGTCATTCCCGCGAAAGCGGGAATCCATCTTTTCCTTCCGTTTGGCCGGAGCCGCAGTCGCAGCAGCATTAATCGTATTTTTTGCCTTTACTTTTATCTTTAATACTCCCGATGCTCCCTCTATCTGTTCGGCTGAAGTGCAATTCTCTTTAAGGATTAGCGATAGCAAAGCTCATACTGTGGCTATTGCCGGTGATTTTAACGGATGGAACTCACAGGCGAATCTTTTAGAAGATTCCGATGGGGACGGCATCTGGACAGCTACTCTCAACTTAGAGCCGGGCAGATATGAGTATATGTTTGTATTGGATGGAGAAAAATGGTTTCCTGATCCCAATGCCCTTCGATATGTTAAAGACGGATTTGGCAACAAAAATGCCATATTAGAAATAAACAATTGCACTTAACACTTTCCTCCCCCTTGAGGGGGGAGGATTAAGGTGGGGGTGAATAACTTATTCTCTGTATTTTTTTAACTGGTTAACCGGCTAATTAATAAAAACTGGTTAACTGGCCAACAGTTACTTAGTTGATGAGTTTGTATTAACTAATTAACTAATTAACCAGCTAACCAACTAACTAAAACACATTGGTGAATTAAATTATGACTTTCTCAAAAAACAAAATTAAAAACAATTTAATATCTACTATAATAATTTTAACGCTTACACTTTCTTTTGCTATCTCTATTTTTGCTTTTTCCGCAGAGACAGCAACCATAGACGAACAATTAGAACAGCTAAAAAGTATTTTGGATTCCTCATCCGCCTATTCAGCCTTTCAAACCACCATGCTTTTAAAAAGCACCCAGCAGCTGCTTGATGCAGGGATATCTTTCGAAGATACCAAAAATATTATTGAAAACAGTATAGGAAAATCATTCGATGCCTATAGTATGAAGAAAGTCTTTGATGTGATATTGGAAACCCGGCAGGAAAATTTACCTACCGAGCCCTTAATTAACAAGGTAAACGAAGGATTTGCCAAAAATGCAGATAAGACTGTAATAATTTCGGTAATCTCTACCAAAGCGGAGAACCTGAGAAAAGCTTTTATTCTCTTAGATGATGCCCGGCAGGAGGGCTTGGAAATTAATGGCGGGGAAGAAATGCTTAAGGTATTAGCCGACAGCTTAGAAAACGATGTCCCCCCTGAATCTCTCTCCTGGCTGGTAAAGGCGGGAACCGCCGAAGGCAAAAGTATAATGGAGATTTCTGAAATAAGTGAAGAGCTGAGTTATTTAAGCTTGCTGGCAGTTGAATCAGGTTTATCTTTAGAGGAAATTTCTCTTCTGTTTAAAAAAGCCATAGAAAACAGCGCTAATATCGAGGAAATCTGTGAAAATATTCAAACCGGTTTAGAGACGCAAGTTAGCACGGCAAAAACAGAACCGAGCGGAACAGTAATGCCTTCTGCGACTTCAGATAGCGGGACTCTTACCGATTCTTCGATAGAAAGTCCGGCAGAAGTTGGAGAAACTCCTACTCAAGAGGCAGGAGAAGCCCCCGCCGAGACCGGCGGCGCACCCGAAGAACCATCAACTTCGCCTGAAGAAGGAGAGGCACCGCCTCCTCCGGAATATTAATTTTGTCATTCCGCACTTGATGCGGAATCTATAAGAGGGGATGTGTTGCTAAGTTCTTTGAAAATTTAAAAAAATTATAAATATTTTTCCCAAAAAGAAGGATTTTCTAACCCACATGTCGAATATAACAGTTAGTTAGCTTGTTTACCGTTTACCCTGTTGGCCAGTTATAAGATAAAGATGCAAGATAAAACCGTAGGACAGGCGTTCCCCATGAATGAATTTTTAAAGAAAAGGTTAAGCGTAAAGATGACGATTTGAATAAAAAGATTAAAGATTAAAGAAAATATCAAGAAGATTGTGGAAACAAGCTTAAGAGAGGAGAGAACAATGAAACTAATAAAAATAATAGTTGAAAAGCATCCCGAGGGATATGTGGCATATCCTTTGGAATTAAAGGGTGTCGTGATTGGAGAAGGCGATACTTATGAAGAAGCACTTGCAGATGTAAAATCAGCTATTAAATTTCATATAGAAACTTTTGGAAAAGAAGCTTTTGAAACAGAAGAGGTTATAGAGACTTTTGTTGGAGAAGTAGTAGTGTAATGAAATTTCCAAAGGACGCACCAAAACAGAAAGTTGTGAAAACATTTGAAGCTTTAGGATTTAAGATCGTAAGGATGGGAAATCATATTTCAATGGTTAAAGAAAATAAGGATAACAGTAAGATGCCCTTAACTATGCCCAATCATGATAGAATAAAAGGTTCTACTTTAAGAACGATTTGCAGACAATCAGGAATATCGAGAGAGGATTTTTTTAAAATTTATAAAAGGATGTAAAACTGTTATTGAAACTTTTCTTGACTTTTATCGTATTATTTATTAGTATTTGTTTAGTTGTTTGGTTACGTAGTTAAATAATTGTTTGGTTTGCTGAGTAATTCGTCTTTGTTTTAACTAGCTAACTGGTTAACCGGCAAACCGGCTAACTGGTTTTTTATCTTAATCTTAACCAGCTAACCAGTTAACCAACTAACTAGCTAACGGTTTAAAAGCGGTAGTTTCTTAACCCGTATCAGGTCGAGATGTAAAAGTGTTTATGAAATAAAAGGGGCAAAAAAACCTCCTCATAAACAGCGAGCGCTAAGAAGCTATTTTAAAACAGAAACTAGAAATTTAGTTAATTTCGCGAAATTAAATAATAACGAATTCTTTTTAAAAACGAAAGGAGAAAAAAATGAAGAAATTATTATTAGTACTTATGGTAGTTGCAATGGCTTCTTTCCTCTTGGTCGGCTGTCTTCCTGGTATAGGGGTTGAAGAAGAAGAAGAAGAAGAAGAGGTAGTCCCAGCAGTTACAATGGTAGTTGAGGACGAGTATAAGAGCACAGTAGGTGTAACCTATGTAGGCTGTGAAAAAGATGTAACTGTTACTTTTTCAGAAGCTGTTGAGCTAGATTATATAGTATATGTTGCAATGAAAGTTGTCGTTGACAGCACGGTAACATATGATTATGATGTAGCCGCAACACCTAATGCCGATCGAACCATCTGGACTGTAACGGGCTATGATTTTGGTGATTTAACTGGTGGTGAATGTGAAGCTATCTGTATAGTTGCCCTACTTAAACATCCTTGCTGCCCGGGTGAAGAAGTTGCACTCAGAGTAGTCACCGTAGATTGCGAAGCACCTTATGCTGACCTCGCTGTAACCTTTAAGGATTGTTTTGATCCATGCGTAGAACCTGATCCTTGTGATCCTTTTGTTGGTGGTGCTTACTTTGAATTTAGCAGTAGAACTGCAGGACCATGTGTAACTACTGATTGTTGTGCAGATGATTGTTCAGGTTTTGCTTCCTGGACCTTAGTAATTGATCCGGATCCATGTGTACCTGCA
>JAYELD010000178.1 GCA_034717215.1 Caldisericota bacterium | reverse complement strand
ATGTTCTTCTCTTATGCTTCTTATGAACGATACAATCTCATGGCCTATCATCATCTTTCTTACTCTTTTAGGTCTTCTTGATTTAGGGATTAGACTGTTCAGTTTTCCATTACTTTGTTTTAGCATCTTTTTCCATCTGTATATTGTAGCTCTTGATACATCAAATGCATCTACTGCAGCTTGAATACCATACTTCTTTGAGAACTCAATAGCCTTTAATCTAAACTGTGCTTTTTCACTACTTGAAAAGGCAGAAGCACTTCTTAGATGTTCTATTGCACTATCAGAAAGAGGAAGTATGTTTCCTTTTAACATTTTATTCTTTTTATGCTCAGGCTTAGTTTCTGTACATACCTATAATCATTCTTAGACATCTTCTTTAACCTCCTGTATTCTTTAACTTTCTGTATAGTATAATATATTTACAAAAGTCTCATATGTTTCGGAACTTATTCAGTGTACGTGTTTTAACTTTCATATCAAAAGGCGTTATAAGCTCAACACCTCTTTTTGCTAGTACCCTCTCAGAAAATTCTGAAAGCTCTTTATCCATTTTTGTCTCCTTTAATATTTTTCTCAAATAATAAATTTATTCGGAATTATGTCAATATTATATTGAATAATTACTTTTTATTATAATTACCTGCAATTTAAAATCGAGAGAGATAAAATGGACATAATTGCCAAAATTATAGATTTAAATATCTACTGGGGAGCATTGATTATTTTTTGTCAAGAATTATAGATGTATCCATTGGCACCCTCAGAGTTCAGATGATAGTAAGGAGAAAAAATTTATTTGTCTAATTTATAAGGGATTAACAAATAAAAAAGAGTGGTAAAGCTCTAATTAAAATAGTTCGTACCACTCTTTTCGCAAAAAAAATTATCTACTACGGCATTTGGATTCCCATATCTTTCCCTAAATCCGTTATATTAATAGTAAAAGTTTCTTCTTCACCGGAGGATTTTATAGTAACAACCATGCGAGTTGCATAGCCCTTATACGAACCACTATTAATAATCCATATATCTGATGTGCCTGTTTCTTCTTCTGATGTAATTTTTGAGAACATATGGTATTTTGTTGTAGGATATCCATTTACAGTTTCTCTGCCAATCTTTTCTACTCCATATGAAAAGTCTGGAGTAGTAATAGCAGTATTATAAGATTCTGCCGCACCACTTGCCATGGCCTCAGGAAGATTCAGGTAGCCAGTAGACAACATGACTTGTACTTGTTCGAGAGGAACATCCATCCACTCATTATCCATTAACGTCTTAGCCTTGTCATCCACAATATACATTTCGAATTCTTTCTCGTCTTCATCGTATATAGTAAGATGCTGCGAATTTCCGTAGTTATCGTGTTCAATGATTATTCTATTGATTCCCCCTGGACTCAATTGCCCTTCCATTACTGCTCTGTAACTTTTTTCTGACGAGTAATTTTTCAATTCTTCTGCTTCTTCTTCCACCTTTTTGAGAGTTAATAAAACAGTTTTATTTTCTCCTGCACTCACCACGATGTCTTCACTTTCATCTTCATGTCCATCTTTTGATGCCCGAATCGTATAACTTGCAGATTCTACATCATTAAACATGTATTTCCCGCTATCTCCTGTTTCCCCTGAGTAGTCACCCATCGTTAAGCTAACATCTGAGAGTGTATTACCATCTTCGTCGAAAACAGAAACAGTTATGGTAGAAGTTTTTGGTTGTGTTTCACCTCCACCGCTACACCCAACAAACAATCCTGCAAGCAGTACGATGGCTAAAACTAAAACAATGATTTTTTTCATATTACACCTCCCCTTCTTTTAATAATAAAACATTTTTTGAGTTTTCCAAATTTAGAGTAGTTGCTTAACAAACAAATAGCAAAATTCCATCAAATTAAAAGAAACTCTCCCTGTTAAGTTAAATAAAAAATGCAACAGCCAGTTTGCTAGCTCGTTCATATAATATATCATACATCCTCCTTAAATAAATTTCATTTTTTAAATTTATAACGCTTCTTGCTCATTATTGACAGATGAACAAAGAGTTATATAATATATGTAAAATACATATATATGACAAAAGGGACGAAAATTATGTTGCAATGTTACAGAAAAAGATTTTCTGGAGGATTTAAAGGCTTTGAATATGGTATCTGCAAGAATTATGGCCCCAGTGAGAGATATTGTTGAACGGGAAGTAAAAATTAAGCAATAAAAACCGTGCCAGTGGTAGAAAACGAACCTTCGGAAGCAGGAAAAGCTATAAAAGATATTTTCTTAAAACTTAAAAAATACTTTAGGAGGTATAAATTATGAAAATTGCAGTTCCCGTATTAAGTAATAACGGACTTGATTCCATTATCTCAGAGCATTTTGGACACACTCCGTATTTTGCATTTGTTGAAATTGAAGAAAATAAAATTAAAAAAGTGGAAATTGAGAAAAACCCGCTTGAAGAACACGATCCTGGAGAAATACCAGAATATATACACAGAAAAGGCGGGGAAGTTTTGATTGCACGAGGAATGGGAGGAAGAGCAAAAACATTTTTTAAAAACTTTGGCATAAAAACTATCACCGGCGCACAGGGAACCCTGAAAGAAATCATAGACGCATTTATCAGCGGCTCTTTACAAAACATTAATTACGAGCCAGATAAGAAGTTTCATAAGCATTAAAAAGGAGGAAAATATGAAAATAGCCATCCCGATTAAAGAAAAAACATTGAGTTCAGAAGTTGATGCTCGCTTTGCAAGGACTGCCTTTTTTGCTATATACGATACAGAAAGCAAAGAGACAAAATTTTTCGAAAACGTGGTATTACAAGCACATGGAGCAGGCCCAAAAACGGTAGAAACCCTTGCAAATGAAAAAGTAGATGCATTAATATCAAATAGCGTCGGCCCGAATGCATTTACTGCTTTAAACCAAGCTGGTATTAAAGTTTATCTTGCAGAAGAAGGCTCCGCAGAAGAAAATATAAAGAGAGTTGTTGAGGGTGCTGCTACCATACTGGATACTCCCGGAAGCTCACACCGTTAGAAAACAAAATAAAGGAGGCACCTCAATTGCCTGGATTTAAAAAAAGATTTTGCGGGTTAAGAAGGCATTGGCTAGAACTCTATCTACTGCTGCTAATAGCAGAAAAACCATCTTACGGTTATGAATTATCAACAAAATTGAAAGATTTTGGCATTGTGATATCAGGAATCGGACAGATGGGTAACCTTTATAGAATATTATCACAACTTGAAGCAGAAGGGTTTGTAAAAACAGATTGGAACACACAAGAAAGTGGCCCTGCCAGAAAAATATACATAATAACTAATGGCGGGCTACTATTTCTTCGCAGCGCAATAAATAACGTCATTGAAATGGAAAAAACCACAGAAAAGTTTGTCGAAAGGTATGAAGAACTAAACAAAAAAACTTAAATACGTATATCTCACATTTATTGGATAAAGTAAAAAGAGGTGCTATTTTATAATACCTCTTTTTTGTAAATAATGCCTCTAATCTATATTATTAATCAATTTTCAAAGAATTGACCAAAAAGTTCCCGCTAGTCCTTA
>JAYELD010000177.1 GCA_034717215.1 Caldisericota bacterium | reverse complement strand
AACTTGTTTTGATGAAGAAACATCTCTCGTATCAATTGATAGGGAAAACAAGAGATGATGCAGTAGGTGAGGCGCTTGATAAGTTTGCGCGGGCTTTGGGATATAGTTACCCGGGAGGCCCTGCCATTGAAAGGCTTGGTAGCAAAGGAGATCCTTATTTTTACCGTTTTCCTCGATTAAATTTTAAAGGTTCTCCGTATGAGTTTAGTTATAGTGGATTAAAAACTGCAGGGATTTATTATTTGAATCAGCATAAAAATGAAATAGAAAACCATATTAGTGATATTGCTGCAAGCTTTGAGGAAGCATTGACTGATATACTTGTTCAGAGGACACTCTGTGCTGCAAAGGACTTTAATGTCAAAGCTATCGGCGTAGTAGGAGGGGTATCGGCGAATAAGAGGCTACGAGAAAAGTTTGTGAAGAAATCTCCCATGGATGTTTATTTCCCTGGGCCAAATCTCTCTACGGATAATGCCGCAATGATTGCAATGGCAGGTGCTATGCGATATAAAGCGGGACAAACAAGTGATCTTTGTCTGGATGCTGTATCAAGGCTTAAACTTGCATAAAATTCTATTTTTGTTAAACTACCATCTTAGTTATGTTAATTTATGAGGAGGTTTAATGCGAGTAAAGACATTGAAAGGTGCTTTTTTAACTGTTAACCGTGCTTCAAAAAAAATATTAAAGGAGAAGATAAGAGAAACTAAAGTTCTGGATGAAGAGAATGGTATCTTTTATACAGGTTATTCTATTTTTCTTGTTCACTTTGTAAAAACGGCTGATAAGACGTTCAAAAAGGTATTCCCTGAGATAGCAAGACAAATTTTCTGGGACGAAGGAATTAAAATAAACAAAAAGGTGATTTTTCAGTTTGCACGTATTAAAAATAATGACAAAAAAAAGCTATCCATACTTTTTGTTTTAAGTAATGGAGATATACTTCAAATTTCTCCATTGTCACTTATAAGTTTTTGTGAAGGGGCAAATCTTATAACAGATGACGGTGGGATTTATTATTTTTTTCCTACGATTTTTCTTACGAGACTTGTTGGAAAATCAGCAAAAAGTGAGCTTATTGCGAAAAATAAGCTTTCACTTGTAGCTCAAATTAATGGGTTAGAGGTGGATGAATTAGAAGACGTTGGCGAATTAACTCCTGTTTCAATTCGTGATTTTGATATTGATTGGATGGGAGAGCTTCTTCGCACCTTAAAAGGTATAGATATGCGGCTTGAATCAATTGAAAAGCAGCTTAAAGAGAGAAAAAGCAATGAAAAAAATTAGTAAAATTATATTGCTTTCCGTCTTTATCCTTTTTTCCTGCTCATTGTTTTTTATTCACTCATATTCAATTGTTGATGGTGCTGATGTAACTCGGGTTTTTTCTGCAAAAGCTCTTACTGTCAATGAAATACTAAGCAAAGCAAAAATAGGTATAGGAGAGAATGATGTTGTAATTCCCAGACTTGTCGAAACACTTTATAGGGGCGAAATTGTTATTAGGCGAACGAGACCGGTACATTTAATAGTGGACAGGAAAAAGATGTCATTTTTTACAGAAAAAAAGACTGTTCAGGAGCTACTCAATGAGAAGAATATTGATATTGGAGACAAGGACTATATAAATTGTGATTTAGAAAGCAGAATTTATGATAACCAAGAAATTATTGTAAAGCATTATGTAGAAGTTGTTAGAAAAGTTGAAGTTGTTATTCCATTTACAATAGTTTATAGGGAAAATCGACTTCTTGAAAAAGGAAAGGTTGTAAAATTTAGAAATGGCTCAGATGGAATGCTTGAAAAGGAATTTTATACTGTTTATTTTGGTGGGAAAAAGATTACAGATGACTTATTGGGCGAAAAAGTTGTTAAGCCAGCAATATCTCAATTATATGAAGTAGGACAAGCTTCTTTTAGTGGTGATTATTTAAAAAAATACGAAATGATTGCAACTGCTTATTCTCCACGCGCTATAGAAACAGATGGTAATCCCTGGGTTACAGCATCTGGATTAAGGAGCGGCGTTGGTGTTGTGGCTGTAGATCCCAATGTGATTCCATTGGGAAGTCTTCTTTATGTGAAAGGATACGGGTATGCTGTTGCAGGCGATACCGGTGGCGCAATAAAAGGGAATATCATTGATGTCTTTTTTTATTCAACAGATGATGCATTACAATGGGGTAGAAGAGCAGTTACTGTTTACTTACTTCCAGGCAAATGGAAATTTCCAAGCAAATTAGATTACTGATAAAAAAATATTCTCTTTACTCTTCAAAGAGATTGGGGCAGAACTTTCTTATAGATCGTTCTGCCATTTTTTATATTAGAGATGCAATAAATCCTGCGAGTGACAGGATATATCTAGAGATTGGTCCGGGATTTCTTTTTATTACAAATTCTGTTGCAGAGAGAGCAAAAAAAATTATTGCGATAGAAAAAGACAAGCGTTTTGAACCATATTATGAAGATACTCGGCATGAAAATATTGAAATTGTGATGCAGGATGCGTTAAAGGTTGATTTTTCACAGTGGGATGTGGAAGAATTATTTGGCAATATTCCTTTTAATATATCTTCCTCACTTATTGTAAAAATTGCAAAAACTAAAACAATAAATAGAACAGTTTTGTTGTTTCAAAAAGAATTTGCTAAAAGACTTCTTGCCGGTCCGGGCAATAAAGATTACGGGTCCATTACTATATTTACGGACTTCTTTTTTAAGAAACAATTCTTGAAAACATTTCCCCCTCATTTTTTCTATCCTATGCCCCTTGTGAGCTCTACGCTTATTAATTTGGTAAGGAGGACAGATACCCCCCAATCTGTAAACGAGGATTTATTGTTTCGTGTAGTTAAAGGGGCATTTTCTAAAAGAAGAAAGACCTTATTTAATGCGTTAAAGAAAGATTTTGATGGGGATATTTTAAAGAATGCAATTATTGATGCTGGCTTGCCCATTGAAATTCGCGGGGAAAATCTTTCTCTCGAAGAATTTATTCGTGTTTCAAAGAATCTGTATTGAGAATTTAACGTTTTTGTAGTAGAATATGAAAATTTTTGATGGGAGGCATTTATTATGGGCTATAAATTAAAGGAAGGTATTTTTTATGCAAAGTCAGATGAATGGGTAAGTTTAAATGAGGACATCGCGACAGTTGGCATCTCTGATTACGCTCAGGACAAACTTGGGGATATTGTATACCTTGAAGAAGTGGCCAAAGGAAAGAAAGTGAAACAAGGTGAAGTATTTACAACAATCGAATCTGTAAAAGCTGCTTCAGATTTGAATGCACCTGTTTCAGGAGAAGTAATTGAAGTAAATGGAGATGTTGTTAGTACTCCGTCAATCATCAATCAAGATCCTTATGACAAGGGGTGGATAGTGAAGATAAAGGTCGAGGATTCGAGTGAAGTAAATAATTTAATGAGTGCCGAGGAATATTCAGAATACCGGAAAGAGTGATAAAATGAAATACATCCCGAATACAGATAACGAAAAAAAGGGGATGTTAAAGGAAATAGGTGTTTCTTCTTTTAATGAACTTATAAAAGATATTCCTGAAAATATAAGA
>JAYELD010000176.1 GCA_034717215.1 Caldisericota bacterium | reverse complement strand
CAATTGAAGGGATGATACCAAGTCCATATAGCATGCCAAAAGGATGCTATTTTCATCCAAGATGTCCATTTGCAACAGATGAATGTAGAAAGAACATACCGGAACTAAAAGAAATAGGACCAGGTCACCTAGTAAGATGTTTCCATCCGGTAGAAAGCAACAAGGGGGTATCAAAGAAATGAAAAAATCAATATTAGAAGTTAAAAACCTAAAAAAATACTTCCCTGTTGTAGGTGGTATTTTCAGTAAGCCAATCGCCTGGGTAAAAGCTGTTGACGATGTATCGTTTAGCATTTTCGAAGGAGAAACATTTTCTCTTGTAGGAGAAAGTGGAAGTGGTAAAACCACTACTGGAAAAACAATTTTGAAGTTAATTAAACCTACAGGTGGACAAATTATTGCAGAAGATATAGATATAACAAACTATTCTGCATCGGAAATGAGACCCTTAAGAAGAGACATGCAAATCATCTTTCAAGATCCATATGGTTCGCTAAATCCTCGTCTTCCGGTTGGAGAAATTATTAGAGAACCATTGGTTGTACATCGTGTAGGAAATAAAAAAGAACAGGAAGAAAGAGTAGTAGAAGCAATGCAAGTTGTGGGATTACGCCCGGGGTATTTGCATAGATACCCACATGAATTTTCCGGAGGTCAGAGACAAAGAGTAGGTATAGCAAGGGCTATCGTACTTAATCCAAAATTCATTGTTGCAGATGAGCCAGTTTCAGCACTGGATGCATCCATTCAATCTCAAGTGCTGAACCTGTTAATGGATCTTCAACAAAAACTTTCCCTTACATATTTACTTGTTGCACACAATTTGGCTGTAGTAAGACATGTTTCCGATAGGATTGGGGTAATGTATTTAGGCAAATTAATGGAAATTGCAGATACAATGGAACTCTTTAATAATCCTTTGAATCCATATACACAAGCTCTGCTCTCGGCCATACCAATTCCCGACCCTGAAATTAAAAAGGAAAGAATTATCCTGGCAGGCGATATTCCTTCGCCAATAAATCCACCCTCAGGATGCGTATTTAGAACTCGCTGTATATATGCACAGGATATCTGTGCAGAAAAAATGCCTCAATTAATTGACACAGGAAATGGTCACTTCGCAGCCTGTCATTTTGTTAAAAAGGGCGGAAAGACAGAATTCACAAAGAAATCTTAATTTCAAATTAATCATTAATCGTCATATATTAGGCCGGGTATATTAAAAATCCCGGCCTATTTTGTTTATATAAAAATATATGAAATTACAAAAGAAATGATATAATTCTAAAAAAGGAGGGTAAACATTTTACATAAATACAACAACATGAAATATGGAATCATTTCAGATGTACATAGCAATGTGGAAGCTCTTAACGCTGCAATCGGCAAAATGAAAGATAATGGCGTTGAATCAATCATATGTTGTGGAGACATTGTGGGATATGGACCTGACCCTGAAGAATGCATAACAATATTTAAAGAACTCCCCATTCATTCAGTTATAGGAAACCATGATTATGCCATAAATTATATAAACGAAGAACAATCTTTTAATACTTATGCACGCCTTGCTATCAGATGGACAAGAAAAAAGCTTTCCAAAAATTCAAAAACTTTTATTAAAAATCTTCCCTTTTTTTCAGAGCAAGATAATTTTACTATTTTTCATGGAACATTTGATGAGAAAAACCCTTTTAAATATCTAATAACCGCACAAGACGCAGTAAAAAACTTTACAGACGTCAAAACCCAGATTGGATTTTTCGGCCATTCGCATGTTGCAGGTTATTTTATACAAACTAAAAATAAAAAAATAAGTTATTATTCTTGCATAAAGGATTGCAAATTAACGCTTAAAAAAGACAACCGATACCTCATTAATATTGGGAGTGTAGGACAACCAAGAGATGGAAATCCTGAAGCCGCCTTTGCAATCTATGATACTTCTTGCGACACTATAGAAATTGTACGTTTTCAATATGACATAAAAGCAGTTTATAAAAAAATAATTAAAGCTCATCTCCCAAACTTTTTAGGAGATAGATTGTTTAGTGGGGTTTAGATTTTTTCTTTTTAGAAAGATTGATCCAGGTTGTTATTCCACCAAAAATAATTAGCAAATAATGAGAAAATACTCTCCAAACAATGACAAACACACCAATAAGCGGCTGTGGAATAAGCCCTGCAAATAGAGCCAAAATTCCTATCTCTGCAGTGCCACTCCCGCCCGGTGTAGGTATATAAGCCGAAGCAATAAAAAAGATGAGGGCGGTAATAACAATTTGCGGCCACGGAGACTGCACACCCAATCCTCTGAGAAGAATCACGGGAGTAAACAACACCAAACCCCAGGCTACAAAGCTTAATATAAAAGCATGTAATATATACACTTTTCGCGATTTAAACATTTTGTTGCGTGCTGTTTCAAAATCTATAACTATCTTTCTCATCTGTTCTATGGAACTTTCTAATTTCGCTTTCGGAATGATTCTGTTAAAAAACTTTTTCCTTGATAAATTTTCTATCCATTTTTCAACGACATGTGGTTTAAACACAGAAAAAATAAAAAATAAAAAAAATATTAAAGTAATGATTATTCCTGTGTTTATCAAGTTATTAGTAGTTTTAGAAAGGTGCCATTGTGTTTTTGTAAGAGCAATCCACATAGGAAGAAGTGCAAAAACAGAAAGTCGTGTAAACGTTCCAATAAATGTTTTAATAGCAACAATGGCTGTAGAATCCCCTGGTTTTACCTCATTATCTCGTGAAAGTAAGAATATCTGAAATGGTTCTCCTCCCCCTCCAGCAAAAGGAGTAATGCGAGAAAAAAACCCTCCTATAAGAAATATATTCAAACAATCCTTAAATACTATCTTATACTCAAGTGCATTTGCAATAATTTTTATCACATATGCTTCAATAATCCAATCAAAAAACATTAAAGAAAAAGCAAAAACAAGATAAGAAACTTTAAACGATTTTATCATTGAAATAAAATCCCAATTATGCGTTATAATTGAAACAAATATAATGCCTACAACACCTGCAAGAATTGCATAAACCGTTTCTTTTACTAATTGCTTACCATTAATTTTTTTCTTCTCGTTCATCCTTTTTTATTTGCTCCCAAATTTTATCAAGTTGCTCATCCGAAAACTTTTCTATCTTATTATCTGTTTTTTCTCTAATTTTTTCAAATCTTTCCCTAAATTTTTCCATGGAAAGAAATAAAGCATGCGTAGGATCCACATTCAAAAACCTGGAAAGGTTTACCACAGAAAAAAGAAGATCGCCTATTTCTTCCGAAGGGTCTTTTTCCTGTTCAATCTCCATTTTAACCTCCTCCAACTCTTCTTTTACTTTCTGCATAATTTGATCGATGTGAGAAAAATCAAATCCACGTTTCCGTGCTTCATCCTGTATATCAAATGCAGTAATTAAACCTGCAAGCACTTTAGCTATATCCACGGAACGACCATTTTTTTCTATCTTTTTAATCGCTTCCCACTGTTTTAATACTTCACTGCTTTGTTTTACACTGCTCTCACCAAATACATGTGGGTGTCTCCTATACATTTTGCCGAAAAGTCCATCTAAAACTTCGTCAAGACTAAACCTTCCCTCTTCTTCCCCAATTACGCTATGCAAAAGAATTTGAAGCAGCACATCCCCTAATTCCTCTGTTATAGAGGAAAATGACTCTTTTTTTATTGCCTGCACAAGTTCTAACGACTCCTCTATAAGTTCAGGAATAAGCGATTTATGCGTCTGCTCTCTATCCCACGGACACAATTTTCGCAACAGTTGAACCTGCATATCTGTTTCATAGAACTTGGTCATTCTTTTATTTAAGTAAAATAGTTTTATATGATCTGCTATATTGCGCATAAAATCCTTCTGTTCATCTGTCCAGTTTGGCATAACTCTACTCTCTACCGTTTTAATAGCATTTACAACTTTTTCCCCATTGTATACCAAATAGAGAGCAGCTAACATAGATGCTGAAGGCAAATCGTTTTCATAATAAATAACAAACGGGAACCTTATTCGCTTCAAAAATCCGGAGTAAAGAAAAAATTCTCTTAATTCAATTAGATCAAACTGTAAAAAAATATCGGCAGAAAAGCATTTATGTTCCATGTCGCAAGAAATCTTTTCTTTAGGTATAGGTTCATTTACAAACAAAATGATTGCTTTAACTCCTTCTTTCTGCGCATCCTTCATCTTATTTCTTAAAGGTGCTGAATCTACAGCAATCTCGTTCTTAATAATCCAACTTAGCATAATTTCTTTTCCCTCTAATCATATTTAACACATTCAACACTTCTACAATTATATCCTTTCCCGTCTCAAAAGAAAGGTAATCTTCTCCAAACCTCGCTTTTTTATCTTTTTCAAGAAACAATTTAACATTTTCCAGAGAAAGAGTATTCTTTTTATCTACACTGAAGAATACCCTCTTCCCTTCCTGGAATATTTCTTTTATACCTACATCGCGTGCACTAGCTTCTATAATACCTATTTTCAATAAATTTTCCATCTCGTATGGAATTTTCCCAAATCTATCAACAATCTCCTCTCTAATATTATTAATTTCTAATGAATCTTTTGCTCCGGTAATTCTTCTATAGTAATTCATTCTTTCACTATTTACTGAAATATATCTAGAAGGGATGTAGTATTTATCCTTCAATCGTACTAAAACATCTTTCGTTTCAATTATTTTTTTACCCTTAAGTTCTGCTACTGCTTCATCAAGTAAATTCACATACATATTATAACCAACAGATACAATGTGTCCATGCTGTTCTTTTCCGAGCATATTCCCTGCTCCTCTTATCTCAAGGTCTTTCATGGCAATTTTTATCCCTGCTCCTTTACCTTCAAATTCCTTTATCGTTTCCAACCGTTCTTCCGCGATAGCTTTTAAGCTTTTATTTTTCGTAAAAAAGAAATATGCAAATGCATTAATATGAGATCGTCCTATTCTTCCTCTTAATTGATACATCTGTGAAAGCCCGAAATTCTCAACAGTATCTACAATTAATGTATTCACCGTAGGTATGTCGAGTCCGTTTTCTATAATTGTCGTAGAAACAAGTACATCTAATTTTCCTTGATAAAATAAAAGCATGACCTGCTCAATGTCCTCTTTATCCATCTTTCCATGCACAACGCTAATTCTTGCGCTAGTATCTTTTAATAAGCTCTTTAACTTCTCAGTAAACTCATAGATATCTTCAATTTTATTGTGAACAAAAAACACCTGCCCTTTTCTATTTAGCTCAAACTGAATCACTTTCTCGATAACTTCCCAATTTAAAGGCATCACAAATGTTTTTATAGGAAATCTCCCCACAGGCGGAGTATTGATAAGCGAGATGGATCTCAAGTTGATTAAAGAAGAATGCAATGTGCGCGGAATTGGTGTCGCAGTAAGAGTGAGAATATCAATGTTTGCACAAAGCTCTTTAATTTTTTCCTTGTCTCGGACGCCAAATTTTTGCTCTTCATCGATAATGAGCAAACCTAAATTTTTAAACTTTACATCTTTTGATAAAACTCGATGTGTACCAATTAATATATCCAGGGTTCCTTCTTTTAATTTTTTTAATATTGTCCTCGTATTTCCTTTAGACGTAAAACGTGAAAGTACATAAACTTCAATTGGAAAAAGATGAAGCCGTTCTCTAAAAATTCTCCCATGTTGCATGGCAAGAATTGTAGTTGGCACAAGTACTACCACTTGTTTTCCATTCATCACGGCCCTAAGAGCGGCTCTTATCGCAATTTCAGTTTTCCCATAACCAACATCACCACATACCAACCTATCCATCGATTTATCTGCTCTCATATCTGACATCACTTCTTCTAATGCCGTCTCTTGGTCGTCTGTTAATTCGTAAGGAAAAGAGAGATCTAAGATTTTCTCTTCCTCTCTAAAGGGCCTAAATGAAAATCCACCATTCAGGGTCCTTTCAGCCTGCACACGTAAAAGTTTCCTTGCAAGTTTTTGTGCATTCTCTTTTGCTTTCTCTTTTATATTTCCCCACTCTTTACCATGGAGCTTATTTAATGAAATAATTCTTCTATCTCCTATATACCTTTCGACAAAACCTATCCTTTCCATTGGAACATATAATTTTTCGCCGTCTCTATATTCTATAAGAAGGTATTCGCTCTCGCTGTCTTCCCTTTTAAGTTTTACAAGTCCTTTGAATATCCCTATGCCGAAATCTTTATGAACAACATAATTGCCTGTTTCTAATTCTTCAACACTCACAATTCTTTCGCTAGACAATAGTTTTTTTGCCGGTTTGTGTATTTTATAATGCGGAAACAATTCTTTGTCAGTCAAAACTAAAGCTTTTTCGGTTTCTATTCCTTGCTCCATGTACCCGTCTATTAGTCGTAGTTTCTGTGTTTTAGATGACGAAATCTCATAAATATCAAATAATTCCTTCACCCGCTCGTATTCCTCAGTAATAATGATTATGTTTTTTTCGTCAAGATAATTCAATATAAAATCTTTAAAAGAAGAAAGTGCGAGAAAATTTTCTGAGAGAGGTTTTATAGGCAATTCAACATATTTTTCGGAATCAGAAAATTTACTGAAATACACAATTTTCCCTTTTTCTATCTCTTCTAAACCTTTTCCAATAATATCTAGAGAAATAGGGATGATTTCACCTGCGTCCACACTCTTTTCATGTACTTCTTTTGTTTCTCTTACAAAGTTTTTAGTATCAATTGTTTTGTAAATTATTTTTGTGAAGCAATTAATTTCATCAATAAGAGATGGATATGAAACAATACCTTTGTTTAAAAAAAATTGGAAGTAATAGTTAACTCCTATCGTATCGCCTGCCCTTAAAGCAGCGAAATCCTCCATCACTGAATCCTTTAAGTATTCATTTTTCTTTTTTCTCAAGCACAATTCCACTCGTTCGAAAACCTTCTTCCATATTCCTTGAGAAAAAAGAAAATAATTAATAGGATACAGTTGGATAGAAGAAAGAACACTTTCCGACCTCTTTGTCTCTATGTTAAAAAATTTTAGTACTTCTATTTCGTCTTCTTCTCCATAAAGCACTCGAATGGGCTTCCCATAAGTAAACGTATAGATATCAATAATATTGCCCTTTACCGAAAATTCACCACGTTCTGTTACTTCTAACGTGCGTTTATAACCAAACTTGCTAAGAGTGTGAGAAAGTTTATTAATACTTACTTTTTCATTTTTTTTAATACAAAGCTCTTTAACATATTCCTTTAGGATTATAGGATCAAACAGACCTTTTAAAGAAGAGATAATAATTTTTCTTCCCTCTTTTTTATAAAATGAATTAAGAAATTCAATCTTTTTGGCAATTCTGTCTTTGCCCACAAAACCGTTTTCGAATGGATGCAACCCAAATTCGGGATTTAGTAAACCGCTAGGAACAATACGTTTAAGTAATTTTGCATCTTCAAAATCCCTTGTAACAATAACAATGTTGTCGTCTTTTAGTTCATTGACAATTGCTTTTATTAATACACCAAAATCTGGTGAAATAAAAACTTTTTCTTTGTCTAAAGTTTGAATTATCCTTTCAGGATTTTCAAACAGATCTTCAAATTTCATCTATTATAAACTGTTTGTGCTCTCTCAATGCCTTCAAAAATAATCAATTCAATTGCTTCCGTAACATCGTTTATAATTTGGCCCATTGTGACTTTTTCCTCAGGACTAAACCGGGAAAGCACATAATCTACTGTTTCAGTTTTTGCCAGAGGCTTTCCTATTCCTACCTTGATTCTGATAAAATTTGACTCGACAAGTGAAAGAACAGAAGCAATTCCTTTATGACCCCCGGCTCCCCCGCCTATTTTTATTTTAAACTTCCCAACTGGAATATCAAGATCATCCTGAATAATAATAAGATGAGAGGCGGGGATCATCAAATCATCAATAAATGGCTTTACAGCTCTACCTGAAAGGTTCACATATGTAATGGGCTTCACCAATACAACTGCTTCCTTGTTTCTACCACATTTAGCTGTTCCTTTACCATAAAATGAAAAATATTTCACCTTTTTTAGTGAAATTTTCCATCTCGATGCCAAAGCATCAATCACCGTAAAACCAGTATTATGCCTGGTATCTTTGTATTCTTCTCCAACATTTCCAAGTCCAATTATTCCATACATATCGCATCCCACCAAGTAATCATTTTAAATGATTAGACATTTATTGCAAGAAGATAAAAAAATAGTAAAATGTTAGAAAAGGAGGTTAATGGGGATTCATATCCTTTCTGACTGTAAATGTTTTTGTTTTCCAATTGGAGCCCAAAATATTATCAATAAGAATTCCGTAACAAACAAAAAATGATAAAAAATACAATAAGCATTGGTGGATTTAATAAATTCTCCTTAATCGACTATCCCGGTAAAACCTGCGCTATCATATTCACTCAGGGATGTGATTTCAGATGCCCCTATTGCCACAATCCCGAACTCGTATTACCTCACCTTTTTGAACCACCTATTCCCGTTAGCGAAGTGCTTTCATTTTTAGAAAAAAGAAAAGACTTACTTGAAGCTGTAGAATTAACCGGAGGAGAACCCACTATGCAAGAAGGTCTACCAAAAATAATTAAACAAATAAGAAAAATGGGATATCTTATCAAGATCGATTCAAATGGCTCAAACCCAGATATTATTAAGAGATTAATAGATGAGCAGCTCGTTGATTACTTTGCCATGGATATCAAAGCACCTCTTGAAAATTACTCGAAAGCCTGTGGAGCGATAGTAGATACAAATAAGATTAATGAAAGTATAAATATTATAATGCAATATGCTCCGGATTATGAATTTAGAACAACAGCAATAAAAAAAATTCATACAAAAGACAGTTTTAGAAAAATAGGGTTACTTATAAAAGGAGCAAAACGATACTATCTGCAAAATGCACACTATGATAAAACGGTTTCTGAAGAATTCAAAAATGAAAAAGCTTTTTCTAAAAAAGAAATGCATGCATTTTGTGAAGAAATCAAAAAAAATGTAAAACATTGTTATCTAAGAATATAACTCTCAAAAAAATATGTTTAAAAAAATAATTTTTAAGGTACAATAAAAATATGAAAAATAAAAAAACAGTGGTCCGTTTAATTGCCCTGATTTTATTTGTTGCAATCGTTCTAACAGGCTCATATCTTTATTTAAATCTTCGTTTGAAAACGACAGGTAAAAAAACTATAGTAAAACTCTACTACTATGACCCAATAGGAAAAGAACTCATACCAACGGAAAAAGAAATCACAATCCCCAGCAGCAATACACTCGCAGTAATAAAAATAATAGATGCACTTAAAACACCTACACAAAATGACTTATTCTCCCCTTTAAATAGCGATACCGTCGTAAAATCTGTAAACATAAAGGATGGAGTATGCACATTAAATTTTAATAAAGCAGCTACAAAGATTGCATCACTCGGTGTCAGAAAAGAAGCCATAAGAGTATATGGGTTAGTAAACACTCTCACAGAATTGCCAGATATTACATCGGTTCAGATTTTAATAGATAATGAAAAGAAGGATTATTTCAACCATTACATTCAAATTGATCGTCCTATTGCACACTATTCTGGAATTTTACCTCAAGGAAAAGAAGCACTCCTGTATTTCTCCAATCGAAATGGAGACAACCTTCTCCTTGAAAAAAGAGAGATAATCCCAAAAACTGATCCGGTTGCACTAACAAAAGAAATTATTCAAGAGCTTTTTTATGGGTCACTAAAAGACCTTCCTCCTCTTTTCCCAGAAGACATCGACATACTGAATAATTTTTATATTCAATCAGGTGGCGTTATCATTATTGACCTCTCCTCAGACATACTTAACTATTCCCTTGGATCTCATGCTGAATATCTCACAGTGCTTTCAATAGTAAATACACTCACAGAATTGCCAGATATTACATCTGTTCAGATTTTAATAGACGGAACGGTTGTTCCCACTCTTTTCGGCAGTATAAGCATATCACACCCTATAAAACGCTTTTTTGCACTAACTGAAGAAAGCAAAGCAATAATACCATATTATATTCATACAGAAGGAGAAGAACAATTTTTTATGCCTGTTGTAAAAACAATTAATTCACAAAATCCTATAGAAACACTGTTTCTCTTATTAAAAGACTCTTCAGAATTTGATACATACTTACCCAAAAATAGCACACTTCTTTCTTACAAAACAGAAAATTCTACTCTTGTTCTGGAAATATCTATTCCAGAAGATGTAAGCTTTGATATAGACAATATCAAACAGCAGATCATGTTTTCATACACAGAGTTACCTGATGTAAAAAGAATCAAACTTATTATTAACAAAGAAGAATTTCTTCTAACAAGACAATGAAAACGATTTTTTCTGCTGATTCAATTTACATCAATAAGACAGAAAAAAAAGATTACTCGGTTGTTGTTGAGAATGGAATAATACAAGTAATTGAAAAAAGAGATCTAATAAAACAACAATTTCCATTTGCCAAAGAAAAAAAATATGATGGTTTCTTGTACCCGGGTTTTAACGACTCACATGTGCATCTAAAAGAAATCGCACTGCTCCTTTCCTCTGAGGACGCTACTAACTGCAGAAACTATCAAAGTATCAAACACTTAATTGAAAAAGATGACAGAAATTTTGTATACATCTACAACTTTGACTTCAATAATCTTTTAAGGAATGAATGGGAAAAACTCTTTAAATACAATAAAAAACCAGTTTTCATACAGAGTAAGGATGAGCATTCGGTTTTCGTAAACAAAACAGCTTTAAAAGAAAAACAAATTGTTCTAAAAAGAATTAAAGGAGGAGTGTTAGTAAAAAATAAAGGAAAATTTATTGGAATATTAAAAGACCGTGCTATAGAACTCGTTAAAAGCATAAAAGAAAGACAGATCTCTAAAAAAGATGTAAAAAACGCAGAAAAGTATCTATTAAAAAGAGGTATTGTTTCCGTTACAAACTTTGATTTTTCTATCTACCCGCTTTTAAATGATATGAGCAAAAATAAGGATTTAAAAATACGTATATATCAAGGCATTGAAAAGGATTCACTGCAGGATATCATTAATGAGAATATACATACCGGATTAGGTGATAAAAACTTACGCTTCGGCCCACTAAAATGCTTCATGGATGGCTCACTTGGCTCACAAACTGCTGCCATGTACAAAGTAAATGGATTTCCTTCATCTTTCACAATGGGGAAAAACGAATTGAGTAATATAATAAGTCTTGCAAATGAAAATAATATCCAGGTTGCCGTACATGCAATTGGAGATAAGACTGTACATGCTGTAATGAGTCTTTTTAGTCGCTTTGGAAACCAAAAAATGCGAAACAGAATTGAGCATTTCCAATTCATCAATGAAAAAGATCTCTCGCTGCTTCAAAAGACTCATTGTATAGCATCCATGCAACCAATACATGCCACTGCAGATACTGCTCTTGTTAAAAAACTGCTAGGAAATTACAGATACGCATATCCATGGAAAACAGTTTTAAATAGTGGTAAACTGCTTGCATTCGGCTCTGATGCGCCTGTTGAAGATGCATCTCCGCTTCAAGGTATACATGCTGCTACTACCAGGATTTCGCCCGGTAGCACAAATCCCTTTGTACCAGAAGAATGTATTTCCAGAAAAGAAGCTTTTGATGCATACACAACGGGCAGTGCATTTGCAAGCTTTGCAGAAAATGTAAGTGGAAAAATCAAAAATAGCTATCTTGCAGATTTTATTTTGCTGGACAAGTCATTGTTTCATTTTAATGATATAATGAATATAATTATAATAAAAAATATTATAGGGGGGATAGAATGGATGAAATCACAATAAAATTAATTGGTTCCATACTTAAGGATAAATTCCTTTTGCTTAGCAGCATTAAAAATGGTTTAGAAAAAGATCTTTTTAGTACTTATGAAGAAAAAATCCTCGTTGGCTATATCCTTAAAAAATATGGTAAAAAAGAAGAAATCCCAGAACCTACTTTAATAAAAACGGAATTTGAGGAAAGCGGAATATACACGGTAAACTTAGGTAAGCTAATTGATAAAGTTGCAACAATGACACCATTAAACCTTGAATCACTCGTTGTATATATAGATATTCTCAAAAAAAGGAAATCAGAAGAAAGGCTTATGTCCATAGGAAAACGCATAGAATCCTATATAAAGGAAAAAGAGCAGAAAAAAGATCTTACAGAATTTACAGGAGAAATAATTAATGAAGTTCACGATATTATGCGGAAAAGAGTTAAAAAAAGGATTAATCCCGTACGAACACAGCTTATCATGTTCTCCTCAGAAGTTGAATCAAGAGAGTCTAATAAAAACTTTATTCTTGGATACTCTTTAGAACCATTTCATTGTTTGAACGAAACTCTTTCTGGTGCAAGACCCGGATTCTATTATGCTTTAGCGGGCGCACCCCGGAGAGGCAAAACAAACCTTATGCTAAGAATCGCTTCGTATATTGCAAGCAACGAACATATACCTGTTCTGTTTTATTCATGGGAACAAACTTCAAGAGTTTTATTTCTACGAATTTTTTCTCAAGAAACATTGTTACCTCCTTATGTGCTTGAAACAACAAATATTATAAGCAATCCAGAACTTAAGGAAAGATTTAACCGCGGTTATGCAAAAACAGAGAGTTATATGAACTATCTCTACCTTGTCGAAGGAAGAAGAGAAGATACCATTAATAGAATAAAGAGCCACGCTTTTTCAGTTATGCAGGAAGCAAATACAGAAAAAATAGTAATAATCATCGATTACCTGCAAAAAGTTCCTACCCCAATTCTTTACCAGGATCTTTCCCAACAAGTAGATGATGTTTCGGGCGGTTTAGCAAGTTTGTCTATGGAGTTAAAATGTCCAGTTTTTGCTGTTTCTTCCTTTGATAAAGAAGGTTGTCGTCTTGATTCGAAAGAAAGTAAAACAAGACCTACCATGTTTAACTGTACAGGCGGGGGGGATATAGAATACGATTCAGATGTTGCGCTCATTCTTACAAAAGATTTCAAGGACACTGCTGCTCTGCATGAAAAGATTGACAATGCCGCAAAAGAAGGAAGAATCGACCCGACTCAAATACCACATTTTGAGATTTTAAATCTCCATGTGGATAAAAACAGAGATGCTCCTCTTGGAGGAAATATTATTATTCAGTACCTATTCCTCATTGAAGACAATAACCTCATAGAAATTGAATATAAAGATATAGAAGAAGAGTATACATATGCGAAAATTTCAAAAATATTCGAGTGGATGATGGATAATATGTATCTTATGCCTATGCAAGGAAATACAACAAAATATGAAAAAGGAGAAGAAGAGTGATATCGCAAGAATTCATCAAAAACCTGAAAGTAAAAAACAATAACAAAATAATCCTTATGCTATTAGATGGTGCTGGGGGCATACCAAACAAGTTGGGCAAAACAGAGATTGAAACTGCATACGCTCCAAATTTTGACTTCATAACAAAAAACTCCATTACGGGTATTGCAGATCCTGTTTCAATGGGCATTACTCCCGGATCAGGACCCGGACATCTCAGCATTTTTGGCTACGATCCTATCAAATACATGATAGGTAGAGGTATTTTAGCTGCTTTAGGTATTGGTTTTCCGCTAAAGCAAGGCGATGTAGCAGCAAGGGGCAATTTTGCAACACTTGATAGTGCCAATAAAATACTTGACCGAAGAGCTGGCAGGATACCAACAGAACACTGCAAAAAACTTACTGAAATGATACAAAATAAGACAAAGAAAATTTACGATACTGAAATATTTATAAAGCCAGTGATGGATTACCGGTTCGTCGCAATTTTCAGAGGTGAAGATCTTTCAGATAAGCTTACCGATACTGACCCGCAAGCTACTGGCGTTGCTCCGCTAAAATGCAATTTCTTAGACGCAAAAGCAAAAAAAAGTGCCAAAATAGTAAATGAATTTATTGAAAAAACAAACAGTATCATAAAAGACCAACATCCAGCCAATGGATTACTATTGCGGGGATTTTCTTCATACCCTGCAATACAAACGATGACAGAAATATATGGGTTAAAACCAGCAGCTATTGCAACATACCCTATGTACAAGGGACTCGCTAAACTCGTTGGTATGGATATATTAGATGTAGGTAGTACAGATATCATGGATGAATTAAAAACACTCAAAGAAAATTATGATAAATATGATTTTTTTTATTTTCATATAAAGAAAACAGATTCATATGGTGAAGATGGAAACTTCGACGCCAAAGTACGCCTTATTGAAGAAGTGGATGAAAAAATTGTTCCTGAAATACTTAAATTGAACCCTACTGTGTTAACTATTACATGCGACCATTCCACGCCTGCCATAATGAAACAACATAGCTTCCATGGAGTACCATTTGTCCTTCTTTCACCTTATGCACGCCCTGACCGAGCAGAATATTTTTCAGAGAGAGAAATTGGAACCAAGGGAGGACTTGGCAGATTTGAGGCAAAAAATGAAATTGTCTTAATGCTTGCTCACTCCCTAAAACTGAAAAAATTCGGTGCTTGATGAAAATAAGCTTAATGCTTATTGGAGATGAACTCCTTCGTAATAAAAGAGAGGATCTCAATGCCCATTTTGTAATTTCGAAACTAAAAGAGAAGCATCTCTATTTAAACAAATTGCTTCTTGTAGGAGATAATGAGTTCTCCATAAAAGAAGGCTTGCTTTTTCTTATAGCATATTCTGATGTTTTAATCACATCTGGAGGACTTGGCCTAACCCCCGACGATATTACACTGGTAACTGTTGCAAAGACATTGGAAAAATCGCTTGTAAAAGATAAAACAGTACAATGCTATGTACTAAATAGCTTAAAAAAAATCGGGCAACATGCAAACAAGAATTATATAGAAAAAATGTCTTATTCAATTGATGGTGCAATTCCCATAAAAAATGAAGTCGGCGTATCTCCCGGGATGCATCTTAAAATAACCAATAAACATCTTCTTATTCTACCTGGCGTACCTCAAGAATTTAATGCAATGCTTACTCGTTATGTATTGCCATTGCTTGCAAATGGAAAAACGACTTTTGAAAAAACATTTTTTGTCCCACTCAAGGAATCTGATCTCATAGAATTTCTTGAACTCCTCGAAACAAAATATAAAATAAAAACTGCCTCTTATCCTCCGATATTTAAAGATTCGTTTCTTGAAATTAAACTAATGGGAGAAAAAGAATCAGTTAACAAAGCAGTTGAATACTTCAAAGTATTTTTAAAAAGTAAGGGTATAAAGCTGAAGGAAGACAATCAAAAGGATTTATAAAATAAAAACTTGCATACATAAAGCTTTTATGTATACTGTCTATCAAATCTAAAAAGACTAATATTATAAAGTAAATTGCTACAGGACTAAAAAAGATATCATGAAGTATATGTTTTTAGCAATAAGACTTAAAAAATTTACTAAAAAAACGTAAAGTAAGATTGGAGAGTTTGCCTCATGAACATCATAGAAAAAGCAAAAAAAATAAAAGAAAACGACAGAGAAAAAGCAATAAAGCTACTCGAAGCGTTTATAAACACACATAAAAAAAATCGGGTAGGAGCACACAGCTTGCTTTCAAAGCTGTATCTTAAATCAGGTGAAAAAGAAAAAGCAATAGCCGTACTAAAAGACGGAATTAAGGCAAATCCAGATAATAGATGGCTTTATTTGATGCTCGGAGACCTATACTATTTTGATTTAGAAGATGCAGACAACGCCATTAAAGTACATAAAGAGGGACTTGCATTGTTTGATAAACCAATAAAAACTACAATGTCCCCTTACAGATATTTTCTAAAAAGGCTTTCCAACATAAGTTATGCAAAAAAAGATTTTGCTAATGCAGAAAAATATTTTGAACTATTTATTGCACTTGAGCCATCAGATTTTTATGCATCTGATTTTAAGAAATTTGCAGAAGTTTTGATTAACCAGGGCAAAAAAGAACGTGCCAAAGAAGTTTTAGTACTTGGAATAAAAGCACACCCAGGATATAAAAATTTGTATGAATTCGCAAAGAAAAACTTCCAAAGCGAAGATTTTCCATTCAGAGAAAGAAAAATCAGGTTAACAATTCCTGATGTAGAGAGAATTTCTATAAAAACACCACTTATAAAAGAGGGAGATAATCTCTACGACATAATAGGTAAATATACAAAAAGTGTAAGAAAGAAAAATGACATTATTACTATTTCCTCCTGCGTTGCTGCAATGTGCGAAGAAAGAATGACAACAGTAGATACAATTTTTCCATCCTTTCTCGCAAGACTTGTTTCACATTTTGTATCGCATAAGGATGTACCATTTGGTGGGGCAGCGCCACTTGCAAACCCCGCAGCAATGGAAATAGCAATAAGAGAGGTAGGTAAAACACGTATTATCTTCGCGACAAAAGCTGGAGCAATAGGAAGAATCTTTGGTAAAAAGGGCTGGTTTTACATTATTGCAGGAGAGCAAGCTGCTTTAATAGATGATCCACCTGCTGCAATTCCACCTTTTGATTATGCTGTCATACCAGGACCAAAAGATTCATTTGTAGTAAGTGAAAAAATTGCAGAGAGAACTGGCTGCAGAGCAGCAGTTATTGATGCAAACGACCTTGGAGATGCCTGGGCAGTAGGATACAGTAAGAACGTATCAAAGGATAAATTGGAGAAAGCACTTTCTGACAATCCTGCGGGAAATGAAGACCAACAAACCCCCATTGTCATCGTAAGAGGATTATAGATAAAATTTAGCTACTCAAATACTCTTTATAAATTCGTCCCGGTGAAATTCTTATTAAGCGCTTTTCTAAACCTATCTATTACGCGCTCTTTCCCAAGTAAGAGCATAATTTTTGTAAGCTCCGGGCCATTCTTAGATCCAATAAGAGCAACTCGCATTGGGTGATATATTTTCTTTCCGGAAAGATTAAGTACAGTTTTCAATTCATTTATAAATTTATCCAGTGTTTTTTCTGTAAATTTGATGTTTTGCAATTTTTCAATTAGGTATGAAAACACTATTTTATTTTCTTCCTGCTTAAGTATTCTTTGCTCTTCTTCGGTTTTGATAAGGTCAATCTCTTCAAAAAAAGGAGCAGCAACTTTTATTATGTCCCTAATAGTCTCCATATTACCTTTTACTGTATTAACTATATTTAATAACTTCTCAGAACAATTACTGTCTTCTTTAATCCATTCTTTCTCTATCATAAAGGGGAGAGTAAGCCTACAAAGTCTTTCATCGTTGGCCTTTGAAATATAATGATGGTTCATCCATTTGAGTTTATCAATATCAAATATAGCAGGTGCTTTGTTAACACTTTCAAGAGTAAATAGGTTGATGAGTTCTTCTTTTGTAAAGAACTCTCTGTCGTCTTTAGAAG
>JAYELD010000175.1:16915-17576 GCA_034717215.1 Caldisericota bacterium | reverse complement strand
GACTACAAGATTTTAAACAGAGTTATTCCAGAAGACGAATCTCCAGAAAAATTAAATGTAGTAGTTGTAGCTGCACCATTAGATGCAGTTCAATCGATTGTCGATGTAATGAAAGAGGCTGGTCTTGACCCTATTGCCATTGAAGTAGAGCCATTTTCGAAATTGAGACTACTTCAGTTTATACCTGATTTTGATTTTAAATCCGAGATTCTTTTTATTATGTTAAATATTGGGCATACTTATACTTCTGTGAGCATGATTGACAAGGGGAGGGTGAATTTTTTTAGAACTCTTCCTATCGGTGGGAAAAAGTTCACTGATGCGATAGTTCAATCTCTTGGCAAAAACTTTAAAGAAGCCCAGAAAATCAAGGAAACAAAACTGGATCTTAATAACAGAAAAGATCCGGCAACTAAGGCTATATTACCTCTTCTGGATAATTTGCTGCTCGAGGTTAGAAGGTCGATAAATTACTATTTTAAGAAATTCAATGACGGAAAATCGATGGATACGGTGATTCTTGTGGAAGGCGGCAGTGCAAACTTGAAAGGGATAAACGAGTACATTGAAGAGAGTACTTCTTTCCCAGCTAGTACGGATCGATTGCTTGCTGATATAGCAGAAGTGAGTCCTGAATTATTTACAAAGGAGTATTTACTTG
>JAYELD010000175.1:0-16905 GCA_034717215.1 Caldisericota bacterium | reverse complement strand
CGCGCAAAACCTGCTATAAAAGCAAGAAAGACCAGGGAAGCCCAGAAACAACAAAAAAAGCCAGCCTTTAAGTATAAAAAGGGATGAGATATGAATGAAATCGTAGATATCAATTTATTGCCAAGTAAGGCAAGAAGAAAACGATTTTCGAGGGAAGAAAAGCAAATTCTTTTTATAGGAGTTACAGTTGTCCTTCTTTTAGTTGGGATATATGCGAGTAATGTATATACAAAGATTCAGAGGACGAATTATCTTGACAATGTCAATGCCCAAATTGATGTCTTAAAGAACGTACAAAAAATTTTAGATGAGCGAGCTGCTTTAAGTGGCAATCTTCTTTATTATGAAACGACAATTCCTTCTCTTACTGGCCAGCAGACTGTATGGAATGATTTAATTGATGAGATTGCTTTGTTTATGCCAAAAGACGCCTCGTTAAATTCAATAGAAGTTGATCGAAAAACAAATTTGGTCAAGATAACAGGACATGCGTTAGATTTCCAAAAACTTGCATGGACATTTAATGCTCTTTCGCAAAATGAGAATTTTATGCAGTTAACATTAGAAGATTACTCCATACCGTTCCCTAAAGAATCGGAACTTGCTAAAGATAAGGAAAAGGGGTACTCGACATTTACTATTTCCTTCCAATGGAAAGGGATGATGAAATGAAAGATGTTAATTTCAGTTTAGGTAATCCTAAAACTAAGTTTGCTTTGATGATAATAATTTATTTAATTATTGCATTTGCATTCTACTGGTTTCTATTAAAACCTCAATTTCAAGAAATGAACGACTTGAATGCGGAAATAATGGAGCGGGAACAGAAACTTTCTTTGCTTAATCTTGCGAACAAAAAAATGGATCTTCTTGTAAATGATAATGATTTTATGAAAGACCGTATTTTGCAACTACAAGAAGTATTGCCTATTGAAAGAAATGATTTTATATTCGGGGAAGAATTCCTTGTGACAGGCACGATATGTGGCGTAAATTATACTTCACTTGATTTTCCAAAAGCAGGTAAAGACCAACAAGCTTCTGCGAATACGACACCGTTTACACTGAATTTTACTGCTAAAAAGTTAGATAATGTGCGATATTTTCTCACACATATATATCGATTCCCACAGATTGTTCGGGTGAATTCTCTTTCTATTAATAAAGTAAAACCACGAACGACAGTGGCAGGTGCTGATTCTTATGCTGTGGAATACAATGTGAGCATTAGCGGAGAGATTTATATTTCCCAGAGAAAGTGAGGCGTTGCATATGGCTGAGAAAATTGTTAATAAAAATATAGTTATGAAAAAGAAAAAAAGAAGAAGAAAATCTGTCGTTTCAAAAGGAACTTGGTTTACTATTTTTATTCTTGTTGCGATGTTTCTTGTCTTGAATTTTTATCTTATGCCTAAGTTATTTGCTCCGAAAGAAGCTTTACCTGCTGTAGAGATACCAAAGATAACACGAGGAAATATAGAGCTTGTGGATAAACAATTACAAGATAGAGCCATTGTAATACCTCCGCTTGAGGCTCCGGAAGAAGAGATAGGAAAGCAAAATCCATTCGAATAGAAGATAGAAAAAATGCTAAAAAGATTGAATAATTTATTAGAGCGGTTTAATGGAAATAATATCGATGCTTTTTTAATTACTGCAACTCCAAATATTCGTTATCTGACAAATTTTACAGGGGAAGATGCTTTTTTACTTGTAGCAAGTGGTAAATTGTTTTTGATTGTAGATTCCCGATTTACCGTTCAGGCAGAAGGAGAAGTTTTTGAGGGGGTAGAAGTACTGGAGTATAAAGCGCCATTTATCAATTATCTTAAAGACCTCCTTCTCAAAGAGAAAGTGCATTGGCTTGGAGTCGAGAAAAATCGAATGACGCTCGATTTATATCTCTCACTTTCTTCTCTTTCATTTTTAAAGATCGTATTTTTAGACAATGTGGTTGAGGATCTGCGAATTGTGAAAGATTTGCAAGAAGTAGAAAAAATAAAGAAAGCTTGTGCGATTTCTTCAAAATCTTTTAGCGAAACGCTTACTGTTATAAAGGAAGGAATTACCGAGAGGGATATTGCAAGCGAGCTGGAATATAGATTTAAAAGAAATGGTGGGCTAAAGCCGTCTTTTGATACTATTGTTGCATCAGGCAAGAGAGGCGCTCTTCCCCATGGTCTTGCTTCTAACAAAAAGATACTCCCGCATGAGCTTATTGTGTTGGATTTCGGAGTATTTTTTGATGGATATGCTTCTGATACCACAAGAATGGTTTGCGTGGGAGAGCCGGAGCGGGAAGAAAAAAAAGTATTTGAAATAGTAAGAAAAGCTCAAGAGATCGGCAGGAATTTCGTGCAAAAGGGAATTAATGCTTCGGAAGTCGATATAAAGGTAAGAAAATTTATTCAGGATGAAGGGTACGGGGATTATTTTATCCATGGATTAGGGCATGGAGTAGGGCTTGAAATTCATGAATCTCCACGCTTGAATGCTGATTCAAAAACTATTCTCGATGAGAATATGGTAATAACCATTGAACCCGGTGTGTATTTGCCGGAAAAATTTGGCATACGAGTGGAAGACACTATACTTGTTGGTAAAGAAAATGGCATAGTTTTGACAGAGCTTCCCTACGAGATATATATAGTTTAATTTTTAGTTGCTATAAATTAAGATAAAAACGATTTAAAAATTTCTGTCCGTACCGTCTTTGGTAGTGCATCGTATTATTTTGATTATGTAATATTTTTGGTTAAAAATGCAGTGTATTAAAAAATAAATACTTTTATCATAGCAAGTAATACAATTATTCCTGTTATATCCCCTATACTTGTTATTACAGGTATTACAATATTGCTTGGATCTATGCCAATCTTGAATGAGAAAAAAGAAATAAATATTGCAATTACCGACATAAGAGTGGAAAGAATAAATAGAGATAGAAAAGCTACAAGAAATGTTTGAGGAAGTGGAGGGGCGCTAGCTTTAGTAATATAAATGATTATAAGTGAAGCAATTCCTACGAGAAGAGCAACAACTAATCCCATTATTATGCCTGCGGTAAAATTTTTTCTTACTTCTCTACCGAACTTAAATGGTTGCGCGCTTCCTAAATATAAGGCAGTTGAAACTCTTGACCCTACTATCCCACCAATTGATCCTCCTTGTGCAACTACTTGAGGGATCAGGGCAAGTAATGCCGGGTATATTAAAAAAATTTTTCCTGAACTTTGTAGAAATATACCTGATGTGATACCTATTGCAAAACAGAATATTAATATTGGGAAACTTTGTTTTATGATTGGAAAATAATGATATCTTTTTGGCAGTTTATTATTTCTTCTTTTGTTCTTTCTTGCAAATCCGCTTACAAAAGGAAAAGCTGCAAACAGAACGAGGATAGCTGGTTTTATGGGTAAAAGTTTCATTGTTAAAATGGCACCTATGAAAATTGCGGATACGGTGATGATGTCTCCTATTACGGGAAGCATAGGAGCGATAATATTATCCGGGTCTATGTGATGTCGAAAGGATGTAAAAACAAATACAAAAACAAGTGGTAGGAGTAATACAGAAGAAATAATTCCTGCTGTGGTAGAGATCATATTAAGCCTTATAACTCCTATAGTTTTTATTTGTAGCAGGTTAGAAAGGGCTGCCGCAGAAATGCCTATCAAAAATGCTCCAGACACAGTCAAGGTAAAAGATGCAAGGATGTTGTGTTTTATGGCATTGTTCACTTTTATAATTGGTTTTACAAGACCTAAATGTAGCATTGTACTGAGCCGCTCTCCGAATGCTGCTCCTACATTTCCTTTGAGATCTGTCATTGCTGGCACCAAGATGATAAGGCCCGGCAGTGCCGAGAGTTTGTTTTCCATTCCAGTAAGTATAAAACCAGTAATACTTTCTCCAATTACAGAAAGGAGTAATACAAAAAGCGATTGTGTGAGTATGCTTTTAAGAGAATTTTGTAGAAAAGAAATTCGTTTACTTGAAGAGTGCCTTTGCTTGTTCGTTTTTGTTTTCAACGCCTTTTAACAGGATAATATCTTCTTCTTCTAGTTCAATTTCATCTAATTGATCCAGTAAATATTCGGTATCTTTTTTTATAAAGAGTGGGGCAAATTCAAATTTTTCAATATTTAGCTGTTTCAAGTTTTTCCCAATTGCCTTACTTCCTTTTTCGATTTTTATCCTTATAACAAAACCTTCCATTCCATAGATGGAGCGCAGAACCGGGTGAGCTCCTCCACCTCGTATTACAATATCTACAAGATCATCTATTCCATCGCTTATTTCTTTAGCGGCAACGCCAACTTGCAGGAGTGAAGCGAGTTGAGGAATTTCTACTCTGCTGTCTCTTGCTGTTTTTGCGGCATATATCGTTGAAATCCGCATATCGTAACTTAATGTGCGGATTTTATCTTTTATGTATGTCGCTTCCATGGCAAGTTCAACATCGTTTTGCAAAATTGCAGCGTATCCGAGCGTGACAACGAGCTCGGAAAATGTTTTAAGTGTGTATAAAACCTCTTTTACACTTTTCATATTTCTTCCTCCTATGGAAAACGTATTTTCCATTTTTTTATTTCTTTAAGCGCTGAATAGTTTGTCATGTCTGTTGACATTGGAGTTATGGCAATAAACCCATTTTTTATGGCTTCATTGTCAGTATTTTTTTCATTATTCTCAACTACTGTTCCTCCGATCCAGTAGTATGTTTTTCCGAATGGATCTTTTCCCTTAAATACGCGATCTTTGTAGCTTCTGTTTCCTTGTTTTACAAACTTGACTCCTTTTATTTCTTGTGCGGGAAGATTTGGGATGTTAATGTTGAAATAAATATTCTCAATTTTTTTCTCCAACACCGTTTTTACAAAGAGATAAGAAAATTTGCTTGCAACATCAAAATTTAAGTTTTTGTAAGCAGCGAGAGATATGGCAATTGAAGGTATTCCATTCAGGAAACCTTCTCTTGCGCCTGCTACGGTGCCGGAATAAATTACATCACTTCCAATGTTTGGTCCGGTATTTATGCCGGATACAATAAGGTCTACCTTTCCTTTTACTAATACATCCACTGCAAGTAGCACACAATCGGCTGGGGAACCTGATACACTCATTGCTTTTTTTTCGCCAAGATTGAGCGGATATTCTTCTACTCGTACTGGTTTATGCAGGGTTGTCGAATGACTTCCTGCACTTTGAGGAGTTTTTGGGGCTACTACGTAAACCTCTCCTAATTTTGAAATTGCTTTTGTAAGGTACTTGATGCTTTTTGCCTCAATACCATCATCATTTGTTATAACAATTTTCATCTGCCCCCCTTTATATTTATTTATCTAATGATATACTTTAATTAACTTTTTTCAAGGAGGATATATGGGAAGATTTGCTCGACCAACCTGGGTGGAAATTGATTTAAATAAGTTAAAGAGAAATTTTCATAGAATAGAACGAATTGTTGGCAAGCGAAAAATAATTGGAGCTGTAAAAGCAGATGCGTATGGACATGGTGCTGTAGAAGCTTCTAAAATACTTGAGAAAGAAGGAATTTATGCACTATCTGTTGCTTCTCTTGAAGAAGCATTAAATCTCAGAGAAAATGGAATTAAAGCATCAATTCTTGTTCTTGGCTATGTAGTTCCATCTGCTTTGCCTGTTGCGGCAAAATTTAACATTCCAGTAACGCTTTTTGATAAACGCTTTATTAAAAGATTAAGGGAATATCGGGGAGATCGTGTACTGAATATCCATATAAACGTGGATACCGGAATGGGAAGGATAGGAGTGGCTCCGAAGGAAGTGCCTGAAATTATCGATGCGTTATCTGTTCTCCCCAATGTTGCTTTGCAGGGAATATATACGCATTTATCCACTGTTGATTCAGATACACACTATGCAAATGAGCAGTTAAATATTTTTGAAAAAATATTAGATGAAATTAAGAAAAAAGGAGTATTGCCTCCAATTATTCATGCAGCAAATAGCGCTGCTATACTAGGCTTGAAAAGAAGTTATTTTAATGCAGTGCGTCCCGGGCTGCTTCTATATGGCTTAACCCCACTTGATGAGCCAATTAGCGAGTTTGAGCCGATTATGAATTTTAAAACCAGAGCAATCTATTCCCGATTGGTTCCTAAAGAAACCGCTATTAGTTATGGTAGGGCGTATATAACAACAAAAGAAACTTTGATTGCAACTCTGCCTGTCGGGTATGCGGATGGATATTCAAGATCTTTATCGAATATTGGCGAGGTATTAATTAAAAAGAAACGAGCGAAAATCATCGGTAATATTACAATGGATCAGATGATGATCGATGTTACCGGGTTTCCTTATATTCACCCCGGGAATGAGGTAGTCCTTATTGGGAAGCAAGGAAAAGAAGTAATAACACCATACGAAATTGCCAAAAAGATAAATACAATAAATTATGAAATTGTTTCAAGAATTGGCAGGCGGATTCCACGTACTTTTATCTATAATAGTCATGTAAAGAAATATTGATCTTTTAAATTTTATTCTCTTATGATTTTTTTAATCAAATACTGTTAGAATTTTCATCAATTTGGAGTTATTTTATTTATTTGATTTAAGGCGAAACATATTGGATGAAAGCATTTGTTTTGTATTTTTAGGAAACAAAATGTCGGTTACCATAGTTTTCAGGTGATGGTTTTATTTGAAGCTATTTGACAAAATAAAAAAAGCTATTTATACTTTGAGTACATTATACGGAGGAAGGCGTTGACGTTTGAATTGAACTTGGTTGCCTTAATTCAGACAGAGCCAATGGCAAAACCGGTCTCTCCCTTTTACAAAAAAGGAGGAAAAATATCATGAAGTGGGGAAAATTAGTAGCATTTGTTCTTAGCATCTCTGTTTTATTAATCACTCTCTCTGCACGCTTTAAATGGCATTAGTATGTAAAGAAAACAAATTTTAATGAAAAAGGAGGAAAAATATCATGAAGTGGGGAAAATTAGTAGCATTTGTTCTTAGCATCTCTGTTTTATTAATCACTCTCTCTGCACGCTTTAAATGGCATTAGTGTGCAAAGATAAAATTTACAAAATGGAGGAAGGCGTTGAGGTTTGGATTGCATTTGGTTGCCTTAATCTAAACTGAGCCAATGGCAAAACCGATTCCGCCATTTTGCAAGAAAAGAAAGATTCAATCAAATAAACATAAGTTTTCTTGCACTTTTTTTGCTTTTCTTTATACTGCCTATAGGTAATGTGATGAAAAAACTTGGGAAAAGAGCAAGAATTTTTATAATTTTTATTTATTTACTGGCTATAACACTGTTTTCTCTTAGTTTTATTTATATGCCGTCCTGGTATCGAGTCGCGCAAAGTATCTATACTGTTTTGCCCTTATCTTTGTTATTTATTGTATTTTTAATGATTGCCGATCGATTCCCGATTGTATATATTTTAAGAGGCAGTTCTAAGGCAGAAGTTAGCGTTGCAATGGCTTTGGATATTGCAATAGCTTTTGTATTTACGCCCATTGTTGCAATGCTTGTTGTTGCGGTAGAGAATTTGATTGCAGATTCTCTACACAGAAAGCCCTGGTATAAAAACTTTTTTAATACTTCTCTTGCTGTAATTTCTGTAGGATTAATGAGTATTATTTTTAGTAAATTTTTTAATGCTTCTAACCCGTTTTTATCTTTCTCTAATCTGCTTGCTATTGTAGGCGCTGCCTTTGTTTATTTTTCTGCTGAAACGCTTATATTGTTTGGATTGCTTTCTATTATTAACAGAGTTACATTTTTCAACTTTTGGATTGAAAATATAAAAACTATGTGGGTGGAAATTTTTACTCTTATTCCACTCGGAATAATGATTATTTACTTTTTCCAAGTAAGTCCGTGGATGAATTTATTTCTGCTTCCAACTTTTATTACCATTTATTATGCTTCAATGAGAAGAGTGCAGATTGAAAAAGAAACTATAAATGCTTTGTTAACATTTGCAAAGGCTGTGGATGATAGAATTCCTGATACAATGAAACATTCTATCCGGGTTGCAAACTGGACAAAAGAGGTGTGTGAAAGATTAAATCTATCCGAAGAACAGAGCTATTTTATTACTATTGCCGCTCAATTGCATGATATTGGTAAACTTGTTGTACCGGACTCTATCCTTTTGAAGCCTGGTTCTTTAACAAATGAAGAATTTAGTAAAATAAAGCAGCATCCCTTAAAAGGCGATGAGATTTTGAATCATTTTTCTCATTTTGAAGATGGCGCAAAAATCATAAAACATCACCATGAATATTTTAATGGCAAAGGCTACCCTGATGGATTGCAAGGCGAATCAATTCCTCTGGGAGCACGTATTATTAGTGTAGCAGATGCTTTTGATGCAATGATAAGTCCGCGGCCTTATAAAAAATTAATAACAGTTAAAGAGGCATTGAATAAAATTCGAAAATCAGAGGGTGAACAATTTGATCCTGTTGTTGCTGAAATTTTCTGCCAGATGGTAAGAGAAAAGGTAACAGAAGAAGAGAAAGAGCAGGGCAAAAGGGAAGATTTTTTCCCGGTTGTAAATGATTGAGATAATTATACTTGCCTCCGTATTTGTCATAGCCCTTGTAATCAACAAGGGAGTTAGCGGTATAAAAAATAAAGAAGTCAAAGCAGTTTATTTAATTTTCATTGGGTTTTTAATGCAACTTCTTATATTTAACGGGAAATTTAGTAATTCTATTTTTAGTTCCACAACACCTATCTTTTATATTGTTTCATTATTTATATTACTTACTTTTTTGCTTTTAAATTTGCATTATAAGGGAATACTGATTACTTCGGTGGGATTTTCATTAAATCTTTTGGTGATACTTGTAAATGGGGGTTTTATGCCCCAGAATTTATCAAAATTAGAACTTGTAGGAGCATATGCAAAAATAGCACTTCTGCGGCAATATGGAACTTTTTATAATGCAACGATAATGACAGAAAAAACACATCTGAATTTTCTTGGAGATAACATTACTGCACAATTACTAAATCCTTTTGTTGGGGTCTATAGCATTGGCGATATTATTATATTTTTAGGATTGTGTGTTTTTATTTTTGAATTTTTAAAAAAACCAGCTTCTTTCAAATTATCTTAAATCCCCCCGTCACTCAAATTGCTTAAACTGGCTTATTTGTTAAAATAATCAGGGAGGCATATATGCAATTATCTAGCGAAGAAAAAGAAAGATACAGTAGACAGATTTTAATTGATAAAATAGGGGAAAAAGGACAAAAAAAGCTTAAACATTCTTCAGTGTTAATTATTGGCGCTGGAGGACTGGGGAATCCTGTATCGATCTATCTTGTTGCATCAGGTTTAGGAAAAATAGGGCTTGTTGATGCTGATGTGGTGTCTGTTTTAAATTTAGGGCGGCAGGTTCTTTATACAATTAATGATGTTGGAAAGAAGAAAGTATTTTTAGCACAGGAGAGATTAAATAAGCTAAATCCAAATGTAAAGATTGATGTCTATAAGGAGAGGCTTTCGAACTTAAATGCCTCTGAGATTTTTCTGAAATACGATGTAGTTGTGGACGCAACGGACAATTTTGAAACGCGCTATCTTATAAACCGTACAGCCATTAAGACGGGTAAACCTTTATTTGTAGGAGCAGTTGGTCGGTTTACAGGTCAGGTTATGAGCATATTGCCAGGTAAAACTGCATGTTATAATTGTGTTTTCCCGGAAAAAAGCCCTGAAATCGTTCATTCTATGACAGATAATAACCGTTTAATGGGCATATTAGGTTCGCTTGCCGGCACTATAGGCAGTATTGTTTCAACAGAGGTCATAAAATTCTTTGTAGACATCGGTAGTAAATATTTCAATAAATTACTCATCTACGATGCTTTGGACAATAATTTTTCAATTTTAAACATAGAAAGGGATCCTCGCTGCAAAATATGCGGAGGAGAATAACTTTTTGCGGTAATGCAGCAGTAATAGATTTATTTAATTAAAGCAATTTATATAATAATCAATTGCGATCATTTTCGAGCATCCGAATTACCTTATGAGAAATAAACTAATGCACTATAGGCTTTTATTAAAACTATTCTGTTTGCTACTTACCTTGAAAAAACTGAGTAAATTTGTATAATATAGTATTAAAGAAGGGGGTGCTGGGGTTCGACGGATAAACAAGACATGTCGGCGCAGGCAGAGGACGGTGGTTGGCCTCTTAAAACATCCACCTAAAAGATAAACGCTGATTACAATTACGCATTAGCTGCTTAATAGCGGCTAACGTTTTAGGTAGTTTTCACCTGTAGGGCGCTTAAAACGTAGGAATACAGGTCCTGTAACAAAGGTTTGTCTAAGCCAATGTTTACAGCGTATCAATTTAGACTATGCTTTCGAGCTCTGTTACTTGAGCCAAGAAAGATGAAAACAAAAAGTAACTAAGCCTGTAGCCTGGCGGCATGATGTGTTTATTCGGACGCGGGTTCAACTCCCGCCACCTCCACCATAAAGGGATGGGACCATGAAAAAACTTCTTTTTAGAAAAATTTATCGTCTTGTACTCATAGTAGTTGTTGTCATTTATTACTATTGGCCCACAAAGTATGTCATATTATCTGTTTTTTTAGCTTTTGTTTTTGTTCTTTCTCTGGACATTATTCGCCTTGTTTCGCCTAACGCAAATGAAGTGGTGCGGCGTATTTTCAAGCCATTTGCGCGTTTTATGCGATTTATTGCAAAGAAAGAAGAGTTGAGAGATTTGTCCGGGACTACGTACACATTGATGGGGTGTACGATTGTTGTAATTTTTTTCCCGAAACATATTGGTATTCCCGCGATATTGTTTAATGTTTTTGGGGATATGGTAGCAACGGTTGTCGGGAAAAGCATCGGTCACATTAAGATCTTTCATGATAAAACTCTCGAGGGGTCTATTGCTTGCTTTATTGCAATGTTGTTTGTTGTAATATGGGCACAATGGAAATTACAACTACCATTTTTAGTGGGACTTTTAGGTGCTTTGACTGGCACATTTATTGAGCTTGTTTCTCTTAAAATAAATGATAATCTTTCGATCCCTATTCTTAGTGGGGTGGTGATGTGGTTTCTGTATTAGAAGTTTCTTATGTTTTTATTTCTTATCTTATTGGCTCTTTTTCTCCTGCTACTGTATTTGTTCGTATTGTGAAAAGACGTGATGTAAGAGAATTGGGTGATAAGAACCCCGGGACATTTAATGTATTTAAAGTTTTGGGACAAAATTGGGGTATAGCTGTTGGTATTATTGATGTGGGAAAAGGTTTTATTTTAACACTTCTCCCGTTTATTTTTAAGATGCCGCATTCACAGGACACAGCCATTCTTGCGGGTATTGCTGTAGTTCTGGGACACTCTTTCCCTATATATTATAAATTTAGAGGTGGTATGGGTATTGCGCCAATAATAGGCGTGCTGAGTGTTATTTGCTGGAGAGAAATGCGTTGGGTATTGATAATATGGCTTGTTTTAATGATTTTAATAGTTTTAATGAAAAAAAAGGAGAAGAGAGGAATTGCACAATTTATTGCATTTTTATTTCTCATTCCCCTTGAATTGTTTTACCTTGAAAATATCCATGTAATTATAGGTTCATCTGTGCTGCTGGGGTACCTCTATTTAAGGAGATATATTATTAAAAGAACTGTCTTTTAAACAATTTTTTCGATTTTTCGATGCTCTTTTAAACTTTTTTCTTCTTCTTTTAGCGAGGGAGATAATCCCTTAAAGTCCATTATTGGCAGGACAAACATAATTCCCGTGCCAGGCTCTGTAAAATTGGATAATTCTTCTTTTACAACACGTTCTGCATCTCTTAACGTTCTTTCCTCTTTAATTACAGTAAAAATGGTTTTATTTTCGGGCCGTTTTCCTTTTCCACCAGACAAAATCTCCTGGAGTGTGCCAAATATGGGAATTTCAGATTCAAGGGTTCTTCCCATGCCGACTGAATCAATAATTGTTGCTCCTCGTATATCTACTTCGATAAATCGCTCAAGAACACTCTCTATCTTTTCTGTTTTATTTAATACTATTACCAGTAGATATGCCATGACAGATTCCTCCTTTTTTAATATTTTACGTTATTTAATGAAATTTACAAGTTCTTTAATATTTTTAAGTATTTTGTAAGGTTTTAGTTCCTCGATTTTTTCTATCGGGGTTACATTGGATGGAATGATAAAACATTTCACATTGGCATTTTTGGAGATAAGTACATCATTCAGGCTGTTGCCGACAAATATTGTTTTTTGAGTTGTAACTTTCATCTTTTTTATTGTATATAACAATGGATATGGGTGGGGTTTGCTTTTACTAAAACTTTCTTTTCCATAAACTGCAGAGAAATATTTATCCATTTCAAATTTTTTTAGTATTTTATCAATGAATTCTTTATATTTATTTGATAGAATGACCATTTTTTTTGTTTTAAATTTTTCAAGAACATCTGACACTCCCTCCATGGGTTTTGTGTAATCTGCATAGTGTGGAGAATGGTATTCTATAAAGTTGTTAAGCACGATATTATGTAGGTGTTTATTATTTTTGCCTAGAATTCTTTTTACAAGCAGGGATGTTCCATCTCCAGTAGAACTCCAAACTTTTGTTCTGCTTGCAGGAGGTAGGCCCGCTTTATTCAAAGCAAAGTTTATTGCTTTTGTTATGTCTTCGCTTGTGTCAAAAAGTGTTCCGTCAAAATCAAATACAATTAAGTTTATTGTCATTCTCACCGTGAATAAATATACGTGCATTTTGATTTTCTGTCAATAAATGTATAATTTTATGAGGGAGGAGCTTGAATGAAAAAATTTATTATTGCAGCGCTGGTTTTGACAATTGTTCTATCTCTTTTCACTGTAAAAATGGCCGACAGTACCGAGGGAAAAATTTCGCCATCCTTAATGCATTCATCGGAAGAAAATGTGTCAATTATTGTAGAATTAACAGATGCGCCAGTGGTTGTCTATAAGAAAACCTTAAAGTTCAGACTTCTTACTATTTTTATTAATGATAGTGCAGAAAGACATGCAGCGGAGTTAGAACAGAAACAAAACGATTTGATAAAATATATGAAAAGATTTAACATAAAAGTCCGGTTTAATTATACATATCTTTTTAATGGTTTCTCATGTACGGTAGACAGGAAGCATATGATGGATATTGCAGAGAATCGAAATGTTAAAAGAGTTTTTGAAGATAAAAAAGCATATCTTGAAAGAACCTATGCTACCAGGGTGATAAAATCAGATGTTGTTAACAGGATGACTGATAGCAGCGGGGAATATATTACAGGAAAAAGTATTGTAGTGGGCGTTGTCGATACAGGTGTGGATTATGGAAACACAGAATTAGGCGGGGGAGGATTTCCCAATGCAAAGGTAATAGGCGGGTATGATTTTTCAGATATGGATAGCGACCCTATGGACAATGACGGGCATGGTACTCATGTAGCGGGAATTATCGGTGGATCTAATTATGGTGTTGCGCCTGATGTAAAAATTCGTGCCTATAAAGTGTTTACTGGAAAGATAGAAACGACTTCAATTTCAACGATAATTAAGGGGATAGAACAAGCCGCTAAAGACAAATGTGATGTTATAAATATTTCTATTGGCACAGTAGGTGGTTCAGGAAAGGGAGGAGATCCGGAATCAATTGCAGTGGAGAATGCTACGGCAGATGGGATAGTAGTCGTGGCTGCCGCAGGAAATTATGGTAGCAGGTCAGATTTGGTTCCATTTCCTATGAGTGCACCGGCATCTAACGGGAGTGTCATTGGTGTAGGAGCAAGTAATGATGCAATGCATGGTGTCATTGGTTTTTGGGGCAAGGATATTGTGGGCACATACCCGGAAGGCTCTCCCTTTTTTACTGATGGAAACTATGAAGTAGTTTATTGTGGATATGGCCTGGAAAGCGATTTTTCGGGGGAAAACCTTACAGGAAAAATTGCACTTGTATCAAGGGGAATTATCTATTTTGGAGATAAGGATATTAATGCAAAAAATATGGGAGCCAAAGGAATAATTGTTTTTAATAACGTAAGTGGCTTACCTGATGTCGAGTTGCAGTCTCAATCTGGTTCTAAAGAAACTGACTTCATACCGTTTTTATTTATTTCATATACGGATGGATTGTATATTAAACAACGAATAGCGGGTTCTACTGTGATAAAATTAGACAATAAATATGGGTTAGGCAAGATAGCTTCTTTTTCGGCTAATGGTCCTACAATAGATTTTTATATGAAACCGGATTTGGTTGCTCCGGGTGTTGATATAACGTCGACAGTTTTAAATAATAATAAATCGCTTGCTAGCGGAACATCTATGGCAGCTCCTTTTGTTTCAGGGAGCGTAGCATTGATAAAACAAGCACAGAAATCGCTTAAACCAACTGAGATTAAATCTATCTTGATGAATACGGCTTACATATTGGAGAATCCTGTATCGAGTGCACCATATTCGCCATTAATGCAAGGTTCCGGGAGAGTAGATGTACAAAATGCCGTTAACTCAACTGCTCTTGTTAGACCTGCTTCATTTATTTTTGGTAATGATGGAAGAGGAAAAACAGGCAAATTTACTGTCAGAAATTTGTCAAACATTAGTTTGTTTTTTTCTATTTCATATTCTATTTATTCAAGTGAAACAGTGAATCTTACTTATCCGGAAAATATTTATGTTGCACCATTTTCCGAGAAGAGTTTTACAGTAGATTTTAAGGCAGATGAGAGTATACAAGGAGAAGTGTACGGGTTTATATATTTGGAGGGAGAGAGCACAACTCTCCACATTCCATTTGTGTATCTCCCTTCTTTAGGAGAAAGGCACTACATTGAGAATATTTTTCAAAGTGGAGATACCTTGACTGCTAGTAATAATATTGAAATAAATTTTACTGTTGGGTTGGGTATTGAAGACGATACTTCTCAAGAACCATATAGAGAAAATAATGCAGGCGAGATAAGGGTGGATATATACGATACAAATGGGAGGTTTATCGATACGATATTTGATGAATCTTCAGTTTACATTGGTGATTACAGTGTTAATTTGAATGGCAGAGATATTTTTGCCAATTATTTTTTAAAGGATGGAAAATATTATTATAAAATTTCATACCTTGAAGCAAATAATGATGAAAGCATAATAGATATACAGCCTGTGATATCAAGGGACGAAAAGAGTGGCAGCTTTAACGTTTTAAACGGACGGACAAACTATCTTAATATTAACCTGGAAGAAGGTCAAACTCCTTTACTCAAGAAGGGAGAAGATTTTTGGGTGGATCTTTTTTTCAAAGCAGACCAATCTTTAACAACATTATTTATCTCCTACAAGTATGATCAATTTTTACTTAAGATTTTAGAAATAGAGCAAGGAGAAGTAGCCCTGAATGATAGCGTAACTTTTGTTAATTCTGTACAGTCAGGTACTGTCTATATTACGCTTTCTGGTGAAATTGGAGAAACCGGGGTTGCAGCAAGGATACATATTAAAGCGATTGAAAACGGTGTTGATTTTGTTTATCCCGGATATGTATCTTCTTCACCGCAGAAATATTTTATTTTAAGACCTTTAAAGTATAGAGTATCTGATTATTCTCGAATGTGGGATGTAAATAATGATAAAAAGGTTGATGGTCTTGATGTAGAAATATTCAGAGAAAGTTTTGGCTTGAACAAAAATGAAACTAATTTTAATTCAATATGTGATTTTAATCGCGATGGTATTATAGATGGGAAAGATTTTCTGATTTTGACAGAGCACTATGGGGAATTGTATCCATAGGAGATGGTGATGAGAAAAACAATGTCTATAGTTATTGTTTTAATTCTGTTACTGGGACTACCGACACGGTTAGTCGAGGCGGATTCTGTTAAAAATATTAGTGTAATTCAAAATATAGCAGTTCCAGGTGAGGATTTTATTGGTTCAATATCCCTTGCAGAAGCGAATTTGTACGAAGATGATTATAATTCAAAATACCTTTTTCCAATGCAAGGTATTTGTACTGCCGGAACAGGAAGAATTGCCGTAATAGACAATTCTTATGGCAGAGTACATATCTTAGATGGTTTCCTGGACGATATTCTTACATTCGGCTCATTGAGTACTCTCATTTATCCTACAGATATTGATTATAAGGAAGGCATTTTTTATGTATCAGATGCACTTGGTGGGAAAGTGCAATTCTTTAGCGGTGATGGTGCGTTTATAAAAACTTTAGATGCTGGTTTCCTAAATACGCCTACGGGGGTTACTGTGTCAAAAGGATATTTGTTTGTTTCTGATTATTTTGAGAATACTATTTATAAATTGGATATGAATGGAAACATTAAAAAGACTGTAAATATTGATTATCCCGGTGGACTTACTTCTGATACTGATGGCAATATTTATGCTGTGAGTATGAGCGGGAAAAATGTATATAAATTTGATACGGATTTGAACATATTATTAGTTGTGATTGGAGGGGAACTTTTGTTTCCATCTGATGTGGCTATAGGTACCGGTGGCAATATCTTTGTATCTGACAGGGGTCTTTCACGGGGTGGAACTATAAATGGTAGAATTCTTCAGTATTCTGCAAGTGGAAAATATATAAAGAAAATTGGAAAAACAGCAGAAAGCTATTATTCTCAGCAGAATGGTGCATTATTAACTCCTGCTGGCATTGCCGCTGATATGCTTGGGAATATATATGTGATGGATGCAGGTTATTATTATTGGGATGCAAATTCTGATGCTCCTTTTGGGCATTCTATGGGGTCACGGCTTAGTGTATTCAGCGAAGCAGGTATATTTTTGTCAAAAAAAGAATCTCCCAAAGATGTAGATGGAAGACTTGTGAATCCAATTGA
>JAYELD010000174.1 GCA_034717215.1 Caldisericota bacterium | reverse complement strand
CTGATAAAAATATTGAAAATAACAGAACCCCTCGCCCAAAAGATAATAGTCTTACGAGAAGAACTGGGAGGATTCAAAGACCCCAAACATCTCCTCCAACTACCCGAAATAACCAACCTCGAATGGTAAGAATGGAAAGAAGAGGGGATTACAATTACTATTAATTAATCGGAGAAAATTATTAAGAAAATAAAGGATTTTCGAAAAGTTTGTCGAATATAAAAATAAAGAAGAGCGAACCTTATGAGTTATAATGTTAAGGCTTTGGCCCACCGATGGAAGGGAACACCCTAAACAACTCACAACGGATTTACCGCTCCAATATGAATATATAACATTTTTTAAAAAAAATCAAAGACTAGATATTTTAAGATAAAATTTAAAAAAACAAAAAAAACAAACTTTTTTCAATTATTTTCAAATTATTTTCACAATTGTTGCCATACAGTAGTCGTAACCATGTGATATAATTAGATAAGTCTTTATTTTTTAATACTTTACTGATATTTTATTCGAAAGGTTACAATGTTATACTAAAAAGTAAAATAAACAAAAATAAAATTAATAATAAGGAAAAATACTTATGCAGATGCTTGAAAAAAATATTGATTACGTGAAATCAGCATAATCTAATAATAGATAAAAAGTTGGAAAGAATATGGATATTGAAAGACTCAATGAAATAATTGATGCTGCCAAGCTTCAGCGGAGCCAGCTTGTTATTATATGTAACCCAAACAAAGAAAAACTTACGAAACAGAATAATGATAAATATTGCATTCAAAATGTTAATATTAGTTTAGAGTTAAGTAAAAAACTTATGGATATTCCAAAGACAAAAAGGAGTACTCACGTGCGTAGATGTTTAGCTGAAATACTTCATAAGTTTAATTCCGATGTATTATGGATAGAGAGAATGCAAATACTTTTTCACCCGGAATTAGAATTTGACCCAATACAATTTTTCCAAAATGCAAGCAGGAACATAATAATAATTCTATCATGGGATGGAGAGTATAAAGATAATAAATTGATATATGCAAAACCTGGGCATCGAGAGTATAGAGTGTTTTCAGAAATTGATGCCCAAATATTTGGTGAGATATAAAGGGGGCAATGGTATGAAATACAGTGATTTAATAAGCTTTGAACCAATTGAAGGCGTTATACAATTATGTGAGGCGTCAGAACAAGATTATGCTTATCAGTTAATCGATACTTATGTTGTATCTGAAAGGATGGCTGAAATTATTAAGGATATTATAATCGAACAACTCCAATATAGCCGCCCGGTTGATAATAAAGGAGTATTTATTGTCGGTAATTATGGTACTGGTAAATCTCATCTGATGAGTGTAATTGCAACTTTAGCAGAATTTGATAATTCAGCTGACCGCGTTAATAATGAAGAAGTCAAAAAAGCTGCAAAAGAAATAGAAGGAAAGTTTAAAGTTATTAGGATCGAAATTGGTTCAACAACAAAACCATTGAGAGATTTAATATGTGAAGAAATAGAAGATTATCTTGAGAGCATTGGCATAGAATATTCTTTTCCTGAAATAACAGAAATAACAAATAATAAAGATTTATTTCATGAAATGATGGCAGAGTTTAATAATAAATATCCAGACAAAGGGTTGCTTCTTGTATGTGACGAATTACTTGATTACCTTCGTGCAAGAAAGCAGCAAGAGATTGTTCTTGACTTAGGATTTTTAAGAGAACTTGGTGAAATATGTAAGTCTACAAAATTCAGATTTATAGCTGGGATTCAAGAGATGCTTTTTGATAACCCGAGTTTTCAATTTGTTGCAAATTTACTACAAAGAGTACGGGAGAGATTCGAAGTAATAAGCATAGTCAGAGAAGACATTGCTTACGTTGTATCTCAAAGATTACTAAAGAAGAATGATAAACAAAAGGACCTTATACGTGAACACCTGCAAAAATTTACTCCATATTTTAATGGGCTAACAGAAAGAATGGAGGAATTTGTTGAACTCTTTCCTGTACATCCTGATTATCTAGCAATATTTGAAAAAGTATATGTTGCAGAGAAACGCGTTATTTTAAAAACTCTCAGTTATGAAATGAAACAGTTAATGAATAATGATGTTCCTGTTGATAGTTCTGGAGTTATATCATTTGACAGTTATTGGACCCATATTGAAAATGACCCTTCATTAAAAGCAAATCCGAGTATCAGGGAGGTAAGAAATAAATCTGATATCCTTCAAGACAAGATTAAAAGTGCTTTTACTACAAAAAAAATATACAAACCCATTGCGCTTAGAATTGTAAAGGCATTATCGGTTCACCGGTTAACTACCGGAGATATATATACTAAGCTTGGGCTTACTTCTGAGGAATTGAGAGATCAATTATTCTTGTTTATAAATATTCCAGAGAAGGACTCAGTGTTTTTACAACGGACTATTGAATCTGTTTTAAAAGAAATATTAAAAACAGTTAGCTACCAATATATATCATTTAATGAGGACAACGGGCAATACTATATAGATATCAAAAAAGATATAGCCGTTGATGAATTAATAGAACAAAGATCGGAAACGCTTGATAATTCTGCATTAGATATATATTATTTTAATGTTCTTGAAAAAGTGGTAGATTGTTCTGAAACGACATATGTAACTGGTTATAAGATTTGGTATTATGAGATTCCTTGGAATGAATGCAAAGTGACCAGAGAAGGATATTTATTTTTTGGTGCACCAAATGAACGCTCAACCGCACAACCGCCAAGGGATTTCTACATTTATATATTACAGCCTTATGAACCACCACATTTTAAAGATGAGCACAAACAAGATGAAATATTTATCAGACTGAAAAAGAAAGATGAAAAGTTTGACCGATTCCTAAAGCTGTATGCCGGTGCAAAAGAGATGAGCAATATTGCACCTTCTGGAACGAAAAATTTATATGAAGTCAAAGCTGCGGAGTATTTCAAATTATTATCAGATTGGATAAGAAACAATTTTACAAAAGTGTATGAAGTCACTTATAAAGGCAAAAGGAATTCCGTCCTTACGATAGCTAAAAACATACCGCCATATGCAGATATTAGAGAAATCATAAACGCAATTGCGAGTACATGCTTTAATGGATATTTGTGTGATAAATATCCTGATTATCCTCATTTTTCAAAACTTTTAACGCCACTCACACATGCTAATATGAAAGATTATATTTCTGAAGCTTATCAATACTTCAATGGGAAAAAAACAAATATGGGTATGGCAATTCTGAATGGGTTTGTATTACTCCATGACGATAAAATAAAAGTACATAAATCCGGTTATGCCAAATGGGTTATCGACAAGCTTGAGAATTTAAAACCCGGTCAGGTTATAAATCGGTCTGAACTAATTGAGACAATATATACCAAAATAGGGACAAAGGATGTAGAGCTTACTAAAAAGTTTAAAATTGAACCGGAATTATTTTCTGTTATCCTTATTGCCCTTGTACATAATGGCGATATTGTCATAACAATAGCCGGGACACAATATGATGCAATGAGATTTGATCAGCTCATCAAACTTCCTATTGAGGATATAGTTAATTTTAGTCATATCAAAAAACCCAGCGGTTTA
>JAYELD010000173.1 GCA_034717215.1 Caldisericota bacterium | reverse complement strand
AGTTAATATCTTAGAGTAAGCGATACCCCCGGTAATAATAATAGCATCGACATTTCCTTGTAACACAGTGCTCACCTCGCCAATAGTCTTTGCAATCTGGTATGCCATCGCTTCATACACAAGTCTTGTGTGTTTGTCTCCATCTTTTATTCTTTTCTCTACTTCAATTGCAGAGTTTATCCCTAAATGAGAAACAAGCCCACCTTTCCCTGCAAGGTTCTTTTTCATTTCTTCATAAGTATATTTTTTTGAATAACAAAGATTTACAAGACCTATTACAGGCAATCCTCCTGCACGTTCCGGAGAAAATGGCCCGTCGCCATTTAAAGCATTATTTACATCAACTGCCTTCCCTTTGCAGTGTGCTGCAATAGATATGCCACCACCAAGGTGCACAACAATAAGATTTGCATCTTCATATGCCTTTCCGAGTTCTTTTGCAGCTTGACGCGCAATAAATTTTTGGTTTAAAGCATGCCATATAGACACTCTTCTAATCCCCTTGAAACCAGAAATCTTTGCAATTTCATTCATCTCATCAACAATAACAGGATCAACAATAAAAGCAGGTTTGCCTATTTGTGTTGAAAAAGCATACGCAATAATAGCGCCAAGATTTGATGCATGCTCTCCGTATCTTGCACTACTCAGATCGTTAACCATATCTTCGTTCACCAGGTACGTACCAGATTCAAGAGGATAAAGTAATCCTCCTCTTGCTCCAATCGCAGAAATTTCTTCTAACAAAATACCTTTACTCTTTAGAGTATTTAGAATAAGTTTTGTCCTAAATTCATGTTGATCAATAATTTTTTTATACTGTTTAATCTCGCTAGCGCTATGCCGAATAGTTTCATTGAATATTTCTTTTTCACCTTGAAACACAGCAATTTTTGTTGAGGTAGATCCCGGATTAACAACAAGGATACATTCCATTTACTCTCTCCTCTCAATATAAAAAATGGGGACTAAAGCCCCCATTTTTTATTTATACCCAGCCTTTTATTTTTATAGCTTCTGCAACACGTTCTACGGCAACCATATCTGTTGCCATTCTCATTGTAATGCTGCCTTCATACTTTTTAAACATCTCATGCGTTCTATGGAATGCATCTTTCATAATTTTCTCAAGTTTTTCATATGTTTCTTCTTCTGCCCAGTAATAACCATATGTATTCTGTACCCATTCAAAATAAGAAACTGTTACTCCGCCAGCATTTCCAAGAATATCGGGGATAACAAGTACATTATTTTGAGTAAGAATTGGGTCAGCTTCGGGTGTCACAGGACCATTTGCAAGTTCTGTGACAATCTTAGCTTTAATCTGTGATGCATTCTCCCCTGTAATTTGTGCCTGCAATGCAGCTGGAACAAGAATATCGACATCGAGTTCAAGCAATGCTTCGTTACTAATGTCCTGTGCTCCAGGGAATCCCTTTACAGTATGATGTTCTGTCTTATAATCATAAAGAGCAAAGGGATCAATACCATCAGGATTGTATGCACCACCTTTAGAATCTGTTGCAGCAACAATCTTCACGCCATCTTTATAAAGCAATTTTGCAGCAAATGAACCTGCATTGCCGTATCCTTGAATAGCCGCAGTCGCATTCTTCATATCAAGCCCAATCACCTTTACTGCTTCCCTTGTTGTATATAAACCACCCATTGCAGTAGCATTTCCTCTTCCTTTGGCACCGCCAACAATAAGAGGTTTTCCTGTGATAACACCAGGTGCTTTGTGCCCAACAATTTTTTCGTATTCATCCACCATCCATGCCATAATCTGTGGATTTGTGTACACATCTGGCGCAGGAATATCTTTATCAGGCCCGATAAAACGAGCAATCGCATCAATATATCCGCGACTCATTCTCTCAATCTCTCCTTGAGACATTTCCTTCGGATTACAGATAATTCCACCTTTTGAGCCACCATATGGAATTCCTACCACAGCGCACTTCAACGTCATAAGTGTTGCAAGCGCTTTCACATCATCAAATGTTTCATTTGGATGAAATCTGATACCGCCTTTTGTTGGCCCACAAGCATCATTATGTTGTACTCTAAAACCTGTAAAAACCTTTGTCTTGCCATTATCCATTTTTACAGGAATAGAAACTTGAAGTGAACGAAGGGGATGTTTGAGAATTTCAATAACTTCTGGAGATGTGCCCATTTTTTCACCAGCAATCTGGATCCTTTCCTGTGCTACTTCAAACCATGTTTTGCCCATAATAAAAACCTCCTTTGAAATGTATACTGCATATATTTGACAGCTTTCTTGCCGTAACAGCAAAAAAGCACTTAGAAAAATTTGATTTCATTTTCATCATGACATATTATAATACTTGACATTTTTTTTTCAATATATTTAATCACATTGTGAAAAATATAACGCATTTTTAACTCTTTCTATAAGTTCGTTTTTATCCGCATATATGTCGTCTGTTATCTTAATTTTTGGAAAATGCCAGTTTTTATAAAAATGCTTATATCTTTTATCCAAACTTTCCAAATATTCTTTTGGTATCTTCTCAAAATCTCTCCCCCTGCCTGCTATATTTCTCATTAATTCGTCGGTATCTTTTTCCAGATAAATAAGAAGATTCGGGGAAGGAAGGTGTCCTACCATAAGGCTATAAAGCTTATTGTACACCGCCCATTCTTCATCTGTCATAAGCCCTTCTTCATGAAGAGAGCGTGCAAATACTTCTTTATCCTCGTAAATGGAACGGTCAAGGACAGCAGGAACATTTGAAAGCAAAACGTGGTGAAGGATTTGTTCATAACGCAGCGCAAGAAAATTAATCTGTGTAGCAAAAGCCCATCTCTTCATATTCTTGTAATAATTTTTAAGAAAAAGGTTTCCTTGAAAATCTTCGAAATAAACGCTAAAGCCCATCTCTTTTGATACAATTTGAGAAAGGGAAGTTTTTCCTGCGCCAATGTTTCCCGAAACTACTATATACATTATTCTACCTCCTTAAGCAGTGCATTTGCTATAATAAGTTTTTGAATCTCATTTGTTCCTTCTATAATTTCGTACATTTTGGCCTCTTTGTATAATCGTTCCACCACATAATCTTGTATAAAACCATACCCTCCAAAAACCTGCACAGCAAGACGGGATACATCTACAGCCACCTGCGCTGTAAAATATTTTGCCATTGTCGCAATCTTTGTGGCCTCTCTTTTCTTTTGATCGGCAGCTTCAGCCGCTTTTAATATAAGGAGTTCAGCAGCCTCCACCTTTGTGCCCATATCTGCAATATGCGATTGTATCATTTCAAAAGAACTTATTGGCTTTCCAAACTGTTCCCTCTGCTTACTGTATCGTACACTTTCAATTAAAGCGCGTTTTGCAAGCCCCACAGCAGCAGAAGCAGCAGAAACACGACCTATATCAAGTACCCTTTTTGCGATAATAAATCCTGTCCCTTCGCGTCCAAGTAGTCTCTCTTTGGGAATTCTCACACCGTTCAAAAACAACGAGGCATTAGGAAGACCTGGAAGAGCCATCTTTTTTTCCTGTCTCCCTATAACAAAATTTTTATCTTCTCTTTCAACGATAAAGGCAGAAATACCTCTTGCTCCTCTCTCTTTATCCGTCTTTGCCATGACGATATATAAATCAGATAAACCTGCGTTAGTAGTAAATGCCTTTGTACCGTTCAAGATATAAAAATTGCCATCTTTTATAGCTTCCGTTTCCAACGAAGCCGGATCAGACCCTGCATTTTGTTCGGTAAGAGCAAAAGAGCCAATTAACCGCCCTTTTATTAAATCAGGAAGGTATTTTTCTTTCTGCTCTTCTCCTCCCCCAAAAAGAACAGAAAATACAGCAAGACAATGCGCCCCAAGAACACTTGCAATCGTACCGCTGTATTGTGAAATAATAGTTGCCGTTTTTGAGTAAATAATAGAGCTTTGCTCTAGCCCTCCATATTTTTTCGGAAAAGGTAACGCCATAAAACCATGAGAAGAAAGTTCTTTTAAGATTTCTTTTATAAATTTACCATCAAGATCGATCTCTTTTTCATACGGCTGGATATATTTTTTACAAAAATCATGCATAGCAGTCAATACTTCATTTTCCATATTTCACCTCTTCCTTTTTCGCTTGTAAAATCTAAATCATTTTATATTATAAGATAAAATTTTCAAAATGCATCAAGGAGAAAAATGTTAATAGTAGATAAAATAAATTTTGTAAACAAAGGAGAAAAAATTTTAAGAGATGTCACTTTCTCGGTAGATAGAGAGCATAAAATTCTTGTAGGAGAAAATGGCACAGGAAAGACCACGCTATTAGAAATCATCATTGGATCTCTTGCGCCAGATAGCGGTAAAGTTCTTTTAAACGGAACTTTTGCATACATACCGCAGGAAATAAAATTTTTAGATAGAACTGGGATAGAAGAAATAGAAAGTGCATTTCAAAGCATTAAAACTATCGAAGAGAAACTTTCTCACATAGAAAAAAGTGAAAACTTTAACGAAAAATACGGCAAGTTAATCGCACAATACGAAAGTATCGGAGGATATAGCTATAAGCAGACAATTTGCAGTATGATGGAGAAGTTCTGTTTAAGCGAAGAAACAGTTTCACTGAAACTCCGAAACATGAGCGGAGGTGAACGCACAAAATGCTTGATTATCAAAGCGCTTCTTTCCCAACCAGACCTGCTCATTCTGGATGAACCAACAAACCACCTGGATATAGAATCGATAGAAGCATTGGAAGAAAGTTTGAAAAAATTCAACGGGGGCTTGCTCATCGTTTCGCACGATAAAACATTTATTAACCGGATAGCAACTCATATACTTCACTTAAATGGCAGAGAGGTAGAAGAATATAAGGGAAATTACGACAAATTTGATGAAACAAAAAACAGAAATGATGCCACTAAAATAAAAGAAAGAGAAAGATTGCTAAAGATAATTGAAAAAGAAAAAATATTTATAGAAAAATTCAGGTACGGCACAAGGGCAAAACAGGCAAAAAGCAGGGAGAAAAAACTGCAGAAAATCAAAGTCCCTGAAGTAGAAAAAGAGAGGCAGAAGAAAATACAAATAGAAATGGCAGGAAGAGGCGGAGAAAAGGTAGCGGAGTTGTTTCACATAAAGAAGAGTTTTGGCCAGAAAAATGTTCTTAACGATATAACCCTTCTAATAAAGCGGAAGGAAAGAATAGGAATACTTGGAAGAAATGGCAGCGGAAAATCCACCCTGCTTAAAATTATTGTAGGAAAAGAAAACGCAGATTCTGGCAGTGTAAAGATAGGCAATAGCATAAACATCGGCTACTTTCCACAAGATGCATTTCTCATGGATCCTGAATCGACACCGCTGAACGAAATAATCGCATACGGATTCACAATTCCGGATGCAAGAGATGTTTTAGCACTGTTTGACTTCACAGGAGACGACGTATTTAAAAAAATAAGAGAGTTCAGCGGCGGTGAAAAGAAAAAACTGCTCCTTGCAAAAATGAGCATAATGAAAGGGAATTTCCTGGTGCTTGACGAAGTTACAAACCACCTAAGCATACCGATGAAAGAAGCAGTACTGGAAGCGCTGAAAAATTTCGACGGTACAATTCTGCTTGTAACACATGACAGATACGTATTAAAAAATTTAGTCAACAAAACATATTATTTGAAAAACGGAAAACTACACGCAAAACAATTAGAAGACGAAAAAACCACAAAAAATAATTCGCAAAAAGAAATAAATAAAATAAATAACCGCATCGCCTATCTCGAAAAACTCTTAAAGAACAAACCCAATAACGAGAAAAAACTAAAAGAACTTAACATACTAAAAAAGAAAGTCCAGCTACTTTACAAGAAGAGTAAATAAGACAGCATAAGCAAGAGCAGGCAAGAGATTTAATATCTTTATCTTCTTTATCTGTAAAAGTTCAAATCCTAAGGCAATAATAAGTACTCCACCGACAGATGTCAGGTTGTTGATATATGCAGGGTTTGCAAGAAACTGTAATTTACTTCCCAGAAGTGTCAAACTTCCCTGAATAACGAACACAGAACCGGCAGAAAAAATAACACCGATACCAAAACTTGACGCAAGTGTAAGAGAAGTAATGCCATCCATAACAGATTTTGTGTATAGAAGGGTAGCATCACCGGTAAGTCCTTCCTGAATAGAACCCACGACAGTCATAGCACCAACACAGAAAATAAGTGTTGCCGTGATAAAACCTTCCGCAAAATGTGGGGAATCGGGAGACACTCTACTTTTCAATCGTTCTATTACGCTGGTAAGATGTGCTTCCAGCCGCAACGCCTCCCCGGTAATACCGCCAAGAATAAGTGCAAGAAACACAATGATAAAATGCTCCCCTTTTAGCATCATTGATGTTCCTATCAAAAAAGTAAATAGGCCGATTGCCTGAATAATAATGGCTTTAAAACGCTTTGGAAGCTTGTCTCCGATAAAAATCCCCAGGCTGCTTCCAACTATAACTGCAATAATATTTACAATTGTGCCTTTCATACAAAAATTATATATCTTTCAAACATTTTGGCAACAGCAAACATATATACAAACCAAATAGTACATTTTTTTCATATTGTGAAAATTTTCTCACAACGTATTGACATATTAAAATATTATAATATACTGAATTTATAATGAAAACAAAAAAAGAATTATACAAGGATTTAAAAACATGCAGAGAATTATCGGAATTTATTACAGCATTAGGTAATCCGGGGAGAGTTGCAATAGTATGTTTCCTCAAAGATGAGCCAAAAAATGTAAGCACAATTTCTAAAACACTGAACATACCACAATCTTCTGTATCAATCCACCTCAATAATTTACGTCATATGGGATGGGTAAAGAAAGAAAAAAATGGAAGAGAAGTTTTTTATGCAATAAGCGATAAAAAAATAATATCACTATTAGAAGATTTATCGAGACAATTTTTGATCATAAAAGAAGGGAGGTGACAACCATGGGAGACGTAACAACAAATGCACAGAAATATCTGGAGCAGTTTCATGACCTCGTCCAGAGACTCGGAAAAGAAGACCCAGATTTTGCAGGTGCTTTAATGGAATTTGTAAAGCAGGCAGAAAAACCAGGCGCACTTACAACAAAAACGAAAGAACTTATCTCTATAGCGCTCGGCGTTGCAGCCCACTGCCCATTTTGCATTGCATTCCACGTTAAAAACGCAATTGCAGAAGGAGCAACAAAAAAGGAAATCCTTGAATCCTGTTTAGTAGCAGGTCTTATGGGAGGCGGTCCAGCAATTGCATACATCAGATACGTAGTTGATGCATGTGACCAGTTTGATGCAAAATAATCAATTTTTTACTCTTAAAAGCCCTCTTTTAAGAGAGGGTTCTTAAGATACTAATAAAAATTATTTTTCAATTTTATATAATAAAAGTAGCAAAGGAGGCGTAACTAAAATGGAAGAATTTGATGTAGCAATTATAGGGGCAGGTTCCGGTGGATATGTTGCAGCAATAAGAGCCGCAGATTTAGGAAAGAAAGTTGTAATCATCGAACACAGAGAAATCGGAGGAACATGCTTAAATAGGGGTTGCATTCCTACAAAAGCGCTGCTAAAAATGGCAGAAATATACACCTGCACAAAAGAATCCCAATCATTTGGTATAATAGTTGGAAATGTATCTTTTGACCCGAATGCAATTCAAAGGAGAAAAGACGCAGTTATACGACGGCTCGTAGCGGGAATAAACTTCCTATTTAAGGCAAGGAAAATTGTAGTGAAAAAAGGAAACGGGAAATTTTTAGACCCACACATAATAGAGATTACAAGCGATGAAGGCACAGAAAAAATAAAGGCAAAAGATATTATTATTGCAACGGGGTCAGAACCAGCAATAATGCCAGCATTCAAAATTGATAGAAAAAATGTGCTCACAAGTGACGAAGCGCTGAACCTCACGGAATACCCCAAAAACATACTTATCGTGGGAGCAGGAGCAATTGGCGTTGAATTTTCGACAATTTTTTCCGCATTTGGTACAAAAGTAACCATCGTCGAAATGATGCCTCAAGTTATCCCAGCACTAAAAGACAGAAAACTTGCATCAATGTTTCAGAGAACGCTCATTAAAAAGGGTATTGAAATAAAAACGGGAACAAAAATCGATAATATAAAAATACAAGGAAACGGGAATGCCGTGTCCACTTTAAGTAGCGGAGAGGAAATTACAACTGAAAAAGTATTAGTTTCCATTGGAAGAAAACTAAATTCTACAGGCATTGGCATTGAAAAATTGGGCATTAAAACTGAAAAAGGAAAAATCATCACGAATGAAAAACTCAGAACAAACATACCAAACATTTATGCAATAGGCGATGTAATAGGAGGTTCACTCCTTGCACATAAAGCGCAAAAAGAAGGAGGTATTGTCGCAGAAATTATTGCTGGAGAAGATAAAAAAATGGATTACAGGGTTGTGCCCTGGGCCATCTTTTCATCACCAGAAATTGCATCAGTAGGGATAACAGAAGAAGAAGCAAAAGAAAACGGTATCGACACTATTGTATCTGAATTCCCATTCCTGGCAAATGGAAAAGCAGTAGTTATGAATAATACAGATGGAGAAGTAAAAATTATAGCAAAGAACGATACAAAAGAAATTATCGGTGCACAAATTATCGGACCGGAAGCATCCGTAATGATAGCAGAACTTGCGCTGGCAGTGGAAAATAAACTTACTTTAAACGATATAGCATATACTATCCATGTCCATCCAACGCTTCCAGAAGCAATAATGGAAGTAGCAAAAAGTGGACTAGAAAAGTAATTCACGCAGTAAAAAAGTAAAAAATCTCCATTAAAATTTCACAAATATAAAGAGGCTCTACTGAGAGCCCTCTTTATATGGGTTTAAAACGAAAAGATAATTTTTGGTATTAACCCAACTCTTATTTTATTTGTGAAAAATGTTTGTAATTTTCCCAGATTTTCGTTAGAATACCATTAAAGATACCGGGAGGAAAATATAAGTGGACATACCATTTGCAACAATTGAAAAAATAACAAAATATTTAAGATGCTTAAAACGTATAAGAAATAAGAAAATTAAATTCGTATCATCACAAACGCTGGCAGAACATACCAATGTAACGGCCGAACAAGTACGAAAAGACCTCGCATACTTCGGCAAATTTGGCAGGACAGGTACAGGTTATAATATAGAAAAACTTGCAAAAAAATTAGAGAAAATACTCAACCCAAAGCTAAACTGGAACGTTTGCATTATAGGAGCAGGTGCCCTTGGGCATGCTTTGACAAACTATCCCGACTTTAAAAAAGCTGGGTTCAATATCATCGCTCTGTTTGATGGTGATCCAAAAAAAATAGGGAATAAAATCGGCACCGCAAAGATATATGATGTTAAAAAATTTTCAGCTATTATAGAAAAAAAAGAAATAGAAATCGCTATTATTGCTACGCCTGAAAATGCAAAAGAAGAAATCGAACAAATTATAGCGAAAAGCAAAATCAAAGGAATAATTAATTTTACGCCGTTGACATTGGACATAAAAAGCAAACGGAAAATACCAATCATTGATGTAGACTTATCTCAAAAAATGTATATATTATCTTATCTAATTACAAAAGGAAAGAGGAGGCAATAAATGGATATTTTGACACTAAATTGTGGGAGTTCATCAGCAAAATATCAATTGTACAGGTGGAAAGAAAAAAGAATTCTTGCAAAAGGAATTGTAGAAAGAGTAATTGTCGGTGGCTCATTCATCGTCCACGAAGTCATGGGCAAAGAAAAAGTAAAAGTAGAAAGGGAATGTCCCACTCACAAAGAAGCTATTGCGCTCATTATGGAAACGCTAATACACCCAAAACACGGAGTTCTTGACAATGTATCTCAAATACAAGCAGTAGGTCACAGAGCTGTACACGGTGGAGAAAAATTCAAAAAATCCGTCATCGTTAACGACGAAGCAATGAACACATTTAAAGAACTTGCAGACCTTGCCCCACTACACAACCCCCCAAATATTATGGGTATTGAGGCAGCACAACAACTCATGCCAAACATCCCGCACATGGCAATTATGGACACGGCATGGCACCAAACGATGCCAAATTTTTCATACATATATGCACTTCCGTACGAATGGTACGAAAAAAACCATGTAAGAAGATATGGTTTCCACGGAACCTCCCTCCTTTATGTCGCTAAAAGAGCCGCAGTGCTTCTTGGAAAAGATCCCTTTAAAACAAACATCGTTTCAGCACACATCGGGAACGGTGTAAGCTTTAATGCCGTAAAAAACGGTGTTTCTTTTGACACAAGCATGGGATTGACACCTCTGGAAGGAGCAGTAATGGGAACTCGTGCAGGCGACCACGATGCTGGAATTGACCTGCATATGATGGAGAAATTAGGGCTCTCACCAAGCGAAATGAACAAAATATTAAACAAAAAAAGCGGAGTTTTAGGAATTACTGGCAAGTACACAGATAGAAGAGACGTAGAAATTGCAGCAAAAAAAGGAGACGAGCGTGCTAAACTTGCCATCGAAATTGAAGGATACAGAGGCAAAAAATATATCGGTGCCTATATGGCAGCACTGGGACATACCGATGCCATCGTATTTACTGCAGGCGTAGGAGAAATGAGTCCGACAATCAGAAATAAGATGATCCAGGGACTTGAAGAATTTGGCGTGATAATAGACCAAGAAAAAAACGAACTTTCCCACACAAGAAACGCAGAAACAGACATCACAGGCAAGGGTTCAAAAGTAAAGATATTCGTCATTCCAACAGATGAAGAGCTCGTAATGACAGAGGATACTGTAGCACTGCTTGAGGGAAGATATGACGTGCACACAAATTTCCGTTATTCATTTGAGGATCCACATTATATAAATAAATTGAGAGAAGAAAGTTTTAAGAAAGATTTAGAAAAAAATCCAGAACTTCTAAAAATAAAAGCAAAAATACCCGGAATAGGTTAATGCTAAACGATAATCAAAGTATTACTGCCCGTCTTTCCTTGTATTAATGAGACAGTAGCAAGACAAAACAAATTAAAGCCCTCATAAGAGGGCTTTTCTTCTCAAAAATACGCTTACCAATTTTTTCATCAGCAAACAGTGCAGCAAAAGAGCCAGCAACAGGAAGACACGCAGCATGCATCCAAGTCGCTGCAGCATAGAATTTATTTATGGTACTTCTCACCCCTTATAATGGTGAACGCGCGGTAAATCTGCTCAACAAGTACCATTCTTGCCATTTCATGTGGAAGAGTTAACTTTGAAAGTGAAAGAAGAAAATCAGCTTTTTTGCGAAACTCGTCAGAAAATCCTTCTGCATCCCCCACAAAAAACACAATGTCCCTCACAGAAGAAATCATCATTTTTTCTATAAACAAAGCAAATGCAGCAGATGTAAGCACTTTTCCTTTTTCATCAAGCAAAACATTGAAAGTATCAGCACCGATAAATCGGCTAAGGTGTTTCTCTTTTACCTCAACTATTTCAAAAGGAATGTAGTGGACAATCCGTTTTGAATAATCCAATACGCCTTTCTTTATGTACTCTTTTTTTATCTTGCCGACTGCAATAATTTTTATCCGCATGTCCTATTTTAAAATTTTTTAAAATTTAGTAAAATGAAATATGGAAAATAAAGTACCTGAAATTAAAAACAACTGCGTTAAGTTTATCTACAATGGAACAGCAAAAAAAGTGTCCATTATAGGAGATTTTAACAGCTGGCAGAAAGAACCTTTGTTTCAAGTAAAAGAAAATGAATGGGCTATAACAAAGCAATTTCCTTCAAACGCACGGTTTGATTACAAATTCATTGTGAATGAAGAAGAAATACTGGATCCATTAAATCCGAATAAAACTGAAGGAGGCTTTGGCTTCAACTCCGAACTGCAAATGCCCCATTTTCATTATCCTATTGCAATAAAGTTGCATCAGAATATTCCTCACGGAACTATTAAAAAATATACGGTCAATAGTAACAACTATTGCAATTACAAACGGGATGTCTATCTCTACAAACCATATAAATCGCCACACAAAAAGTCTCCGCTGCTCATCTTCCAGGACGGTTTAGAATACATCATATTTGGCTCGGCACGAAATACGTTAGATTACCTTATACATAAAGAAAAAATACCGGACACATACGCCCTGTTTGTCGATATACGCAAAGAAAACCGGTCAAAAGAGTACTCTCCCAACTCATGTTACGGAAAATTCCTCGTAGAGACCATTCAATTTGCAGAAAAAAAGGCAAACATAAAATTCGACAAAAAATACCTTGTTGGGACTTCTTTGGGAGGTTTTGTATCCGTTGCCCTCCTTCTTGAACACCCTGACCTATTTAACGGAGCAATTTCACAGTCAGGAGTTTTTCTCTTTAAAAAAGAAACAGATTTTGGCAATCTCAACAAAAAAATCATCTATATGGATAGCGGAAAATACGAAACAAAGGCAACCAGTTCGTTAAATATACTTAATCTGAACAAAAAATACAGACAAGAATTCAAAAAAAGCGGAGCTACAGTTTCTTACAAAAAGTGGAACGACGGACACTCCTGGGGTAATTGGAAAACACACCTTCCCCTTGCCCTAAAATATATTTTTACTTCAGGTCGTACCAAACCCAACTCGAAGTAAAGGAAAATAATGATTATAAGAAAAATAAAAAAAGAATCGCTTTTAGAAGAGCTTAAATTAATTGGAGTAGATGAAAGGGCTTTTGATATATTAGAAAATAAAAGCAACCTGATAATTCTAAAACTACACAACATTAATGCTAAAGGCGCAAATATTCTCAAGCAAGAATTTATCAGCGCAGAGGGAGACGTAGCAGTACATCGAGATGTTGCAAGCTGGAAAATATCCTCGACGGACTGTCTGCTGATAGGTACGAAGCGCACATACAAAATAGTTCTTAAAAAACTTGCATTTGAACCTTTCTTTGGTCTCAACGAAATAAGGGAATTAGTGCAGAAAACTATCGCATCCAAACAACTCCCTGCATACAGTATAAGGAACAGAACATTTGATTTTGAAAAAGAAAAATTCATTATGGGCATCCTGAATATCACTCCTGATTCCTTTTCCGATGGCGGCCTGTACAATAGCATCGAAAAAGCGTTAAAGCACGTACAAACAATGATCCAAGAAGGAGCAGATATCATAGACATAGGCGGCGAATCCACGCGTCCCGGTGCAGAAAAAATAACCGAAGAAGAAGAGAAGAAAAGGACAATACCAATAATAAAAGAAATCAGGAAAAATTTTCCGGACATACCCATCTCAATAGACACCTACAAAGCATCCATTGCAGAAGAAGCACTTAAAAACGGTGCAGATATCATTAATGACATCAGCGGGCTTCAATTTGACGAGAAAATGCAAAACATTGCAAGAGAGTTTGATGCACCGGTAATTATAATGCATATAAAAGGCACTCCCAAAAACATGCAGCAAAACCCGCAATATGAAGACATAATGAAAGAACTTTTAGAATACTTTGACGAAAGAATAAATGCATTAACAGACTTTGGCATCAAAAAAATCATCATTGACCCCGGCATTGGATTCGGGAAAAGATTAGAAGATAACTTGAAAATCATAAAAAATATAGAGGAATTTAGCATCTTTAACCTGCCTATCCTTCTCGGCGTCTCGCGAAAATCATTTATCGGAAACGTGCTTAACAAAACAGTAGAAAACAGGCTTTACGGCTCTGCCGCAGCAAATGCGTATGTACTGCTGAAAGGCGCAAACATCATAAGAGTTCACGACATTACACCGCATAAAGATCTAATCAAAATGCTCAAAGCAATAAAAAATGCATAGAGTATTCATCGCAATCGGCACAAATCTCGGGGATAGAAATAGAAATATCGAGTTTGCCATTAAAAAAATGGAAACAAACCAGATTACTGTCATCAAAAAATCTCCCGCATACTCAACTATGCCGTATGGTTATAAAAACCAACCGATGTTTCTAAACTGCGTTGTAGAAGCACAAACAGCTTTGTCGGTAGAAGTGTTATTGCACACACTTCAAAAAATAGAAAAAGAAATGGGGAGAATAAAAAAAATACATTGGGGCCCCAGAATTATCGATTTAGACATCATATTTTTCGACAGCGACATCGTAAACAAGCCAGATCTGCAAATACCGCACCCGGACATGCACAGCAGGGATTTTGTCTTAAAACCGCTGAAGGACATCGCTCCAGATTTCGTGCATCCCATTCTGCATAAAACAGTGAAAGAACTTTTAGAACAATTAACCAGCTAACTTTTCTTCCGAAGCGTGATGACTGTCAATTCAGGCGGAGACAAAAAACGTACAGGAATGTGGCTCGTGCCAATGCCCCGATTTACATACAGATAAGTACCTTCTACTCTAAACAATCCTGATAGAAAACGCGTCCCAAATTTAGAAGGCACAAAAATAGCCGTTATAAACGGCACTTTAACCTGTCCGCCATGCGTATGCCCGGAAAGCACAAGTTGAGGTTTATATTTCAAAGCATCATAAATGATATCAGGACAGTGCGTAAGCATAACAACAAAACTGTTTTTAGGGATACTTTTAAATGTTTTTCCAAGATCTCCATTTCCAGTAAATGAATCATCCGTACCTGCAATAAAGAATTCTTTCCCGTTTCTTTCAATAACAGCGTACCCGTTTATAAGCACAGAGATCCCTTTATCCTCAATGCTTTTTATGAGAAAATCAAGATTTTCAGCTCTGTGGTCCCAATTACCCAATACTGCAAACACATATCGGCTCTTTCCCGCAATGTTTTTGCAAAAATCTTTGCCTATCGCCGTTAAATATTTGCCGTTAAAATCGCCGGTTATTGCAATCATATCCGGTTTTTCAGTGTCAATCGCTGTCAAAACTTTTACATGAAGAGGTGTAAAGTGTGAAAGGTGAAAATCCGAAACCTGACCAATCTTAAACCCGTCGAACTCATCAGGCAAATCATCAAACAACAAATCAAGCCGCTCAATCGAAAGTAAAAACGGCTCAATTAAAAATGCATAAACAAGTAGTCCTAAAGAAATTAAAAAAACATATTTCATTTTCTAACCTACTTCCCCTCTATCCAAATTTAATATAAAAGACAAGAAAAACAAGGATAAACGCAGCGCATATCTAAATAAGGACGCAACTGCAACGCAAAGACAAAAAATTTCAACTTACCAAATTATTCAGCAAACTTCAAGCTTTCTTGAATATATTTCCTGACCGTTTCTTCGGTAAGTTGAGGAAATTCATCAAAATACGGGGACACCGCATAAAAATATCTATCCACCAGAGGACAAACAACTTCGCCAAGCTGCTTAAGTTTTTCATACCCCTCAAGCGAAGCAACGGGTACAGATACATAAAGCTTTGCGGGGTTTAATGCTTTAAGAGTTTTTGCGGCAAGGAAAAGTGTTTCGCCTGTCGCAATACCGTCGTCGACAATTAATATATTCTTCTCCCTAATCCTTGAATAATCAAACTTCAGCCCGAACGCCTTTTCTCTTCTTTCAAGCTCTGCCATTGTCTTTTCCTTTGCTGCTTCCACATAATCGCTTGTTTCTCCTCCTGCAAGTTCGTTCAATACAACTTCCCCGGTAATCGAAACAGCGCCTATTGCAAGCTCAGGATTGTAAGATGCAGGTATTTTATGTATAACGACAGGGAGAATGGCTTTCTTCAAAACCTTTGCAATTGGGTAAGCAATTTCCATCCCACCTCTGGGCACTGCAAATAAAAAAGAGAGGTTTTTATCCAAACCTCTCTTTTTTATTTTATCTAAAAGAATTTCTCCTGCGTGAATTCTATTTTTGTACACTTTTTAAATCTGTCGTTTTAAGCCCTTCTTTTTGAGGAATTTCTTTTTTTTCTAAAGTTTTTGTAACGCATTTCCCGGTGAAAACTGCTCCTTCCTCTACGGAAAATTTATCCGTTGTGATATCGCCATACACTTTCCCTGATGCAACAATTTCTACAATTTCTGTTGCCGTAATGTTCCCTTCAACTTGCCCTAAAACAACAACTCTCGCTGCATCGATATCAGCTTTGGCTACCGATGATTCGGCAATAGTAATTATGCCTTTCCCTTTAATAGAGCCCTCTATCTTTCCCTCAACACGAAGCGAGCCAGGACATACAACATCTCCTTTCATAGATAAATCTTTTGCAAAAACAGATTGGCTTGAACTGCTCTGCCCTTTACTTATACTTTCTTTTTTTGATGAACCAAATGCCATTCTTTTGACCTCCTATTTTAGATAATTCAGTGGATTTACTGAAATTCCGTTTACTCGTATTTCGTAGTGAAGGTGAGCTCCGGTAGATAAACCTGTGTTTCCTTCATATCCTATTACCTGCCCTTTTTTTACGGTTTCGCCATATTTAACCACAGTCCTGGACAAATGGCCATAAATTGTTTCTATGCCATCTCTATGATAAATCTGAACAGTATAACCATATCCGCCGTACCATCCCGCAGACGTGACAGTGCCATCAGCAGTTGCACGGATTGGAGCACCGTAATAAGCACAAATATCTATCCCTTTGTGGAATTCCCATCCTCCGCCAAACGGGTTTGTCCTCCAGCCAAAATAAGAAGATATGTATCCCTGAAGAGGCCATATGTTGGGAGTTCGTGCAAGAAGCACATTGTATTCATCTGCCGCATCTTTTAATAAATTTAACGTCTCTGCTCTCTCTTCGGCAATCAAAGTCACATTACTCTGCTCGTATAAAAGCTGCGCAACACTAACAGGCAATTCCACGGAAGATTCCAATTGAGCTTGCGGAGTTCGATCAAGCACATACTCCAAGCTCACTTTAGAATCACCCAGTTTTAGTGAATCTCTCACCTGTTTTTCAAGTGAAGACAGATAAACAATATATTCTTCGAATGCACCAAGCCTTGACTGCGTCTTGGCCACTTCGTCTTGAGCTTGCTGAAGTTCACGCGCTTGAGCAGAAACAATATCGTTAAATTTCATCCCTTTAAAAAATGCAATTTCGTCGCTAAGTTTTTTATAAGAAAAAGCAAAAGAAGTAACTAATGCCATTAAAACGACAAAAACAACTAAACTTGTGTAAATTTGCTTTGAGGTAATTTTGATTACTTTCATTTTTCCTTGGTAATGGGGCATAATTATCAGGGAAAAACCACCTCTTTTGCGAATATTTTTCTTCCTTGTTCTTATTTTGTGTCTCTCAAGGTCCATTAATACCCTCCTCCTGAATTTTAATCCAATACTATTAAAAATATACCTCATATTTTTTTGTAGTCAATAGCAAATCAAAAAAAATCAAAATTAATAGAATATTTTTTATATTTTTGCGTACTCTTTTCTGTCGTTGCGTTCTTCCTCGTCATTGCTCTTTTTTCTTGTCTTTGCGCTCTTTTCCTTGGCATGCATTACGTCAAGTGAAGAAGCGTTAGCGACTGACGCGGCAATCCGACAGATTTATCGTCGTTGCGAGCATTCCTTTGGAATGCACGGCAATCTCCTCCTTAACAACAAACAATTGTTTTAAAAGAATAATAAACGGAAAAAAAGAAATTTTACTATGAGACTGCTTCGTCATTATATTCCTCGCAGAGACAAAGAATAAGTCATTGCACGGAGCGCAGCGACAAAGCAATCTCCTCCTTAACAACAAACAATTGTTTTAAAAGAGACAAAAAACGGGTCATTGCACTTTTTCCTTGTCATCGTATATACTACTCCAGGTTGTGAGGAAACATATCTTTGATTATACTTCGTATGTATGGTTGAAGATATGAGGGAAAGTGAGTAAGTTTGTTTCTGTCATTGGTTCATAGAA
>JAYELD010000172.1 GCA_034717215.1 Caldisericota bacterium | reverse complement strand
AATAACCTCGACTCAGTGCGAATCGTCTTTTGAAATCAGGTGTATTCGGAAAGATTATCGGCAGAGAAATGTTCACGCCTCGTTCAAAAAGAACTTTGGGATAAAAAGCCGATGAAGGTCCATAGATTATTCTTGTCCTGGCATCTTTGGAGAACTCGAGAAGTTCATTGATTGTGCCGTTCACTACGGTAGCACCGGTTATGTAAACGACATCAGCCTTACTTAGAACTTCTTTGTTCTTATCAGCGGGAAATATTCTTACGTTGGATTTTTTATCAGCACCAAAATCTACAACAGATAACTGCTTCAGATCCATAAGTTCGGTAATATGCACTTCATTCGCAATCTTGGCATATTGATGAATAGCCCACGATGGAAACCCAACTATCGCTACTTTATCCGATGTTTTCACGAATCTCGAAGGATCAAAAAGAGCTGTGGTTGAAGCATAGTAGGCTTCAACATCATACCCTTCTTCTTTCAATCCGTTCCCATCATTCATCAACCTGTAAGAGAGTGCAGAGGTTATTGACGTCCTCAGCGAGTTTATGAATACACTCTTCTCTAAACTCTCCAATTCGTCTAAGACGTCGTAAGCATTCAAACTAAGCAGGTCTTTTATGAACGATACATCTTCTGGTATCCCCCCTTCTGCTTCATTGTATGCGCAACCGCACCCAATTGTACCGTCGTCATATCTCACATAACTAAGTGTCCACGGAGCAAAACTGGTGATAACTACGTCTGAAAGCGTTCCATTTATACCCAGATTACCAAGCTCTTTCACAGTCTCTTTTATTATATCCATCTTATCACTTTTTTTTCTTCAATCCGATTTAGGCATGTGCGAGTATATTTCTTCGATGGTTATTAACACAGCAGCTTTCGGATTTGGGTTTTTAAGCATTTCTTTTATCTTCTTTGCTCTTTTACTCATCTCCGGATCGTCTATTTTTCCAACTGGTTCTTCTCGTTTCTCAGCCGTTTTCTTTATCACATCAAAAGCTTTCTCGTAAATCTCCCCGCTTTTGAATATTTTCGCTTCACCCTTCAGTTGATAGGATCCCCATCTTTTGAAATCTGTGAACGAAATTGCGACATGAGCATTTTCTTCGAGATTCTTTCTTGTCTTCTTGAGCCGCACATCCACAATCAACACTTCATTATCGCTTATCGCATGCACCAGACCAATGGGCACCACATTTGGCTTTCCTTCCGATGTGGATGTAGCCAGATAAACGATGTTCTCATCCAGCATCTGTTTTATTTCTTCACTCATCTTCATGCTCATTTTCTCTCCTCCATATCATTCTTCTTTTGCCTTACTACTTTTAATCAACAACTGTTTTACACCTTCCATGAAATACCACCATCCTCTGCTTAACACAAAATGTCGTCGGAAATTGGGTGTATTTGGAAAGATGAAAGGAAGAGAGATGTCCACACCCCCTCTAAAGAGCACCTCAGGATAAAAAGACGAAGTTGGACCATAGACTATTCTCGTCCTGGCATTTTTGGAGAATTCAAGGATTTTCCCTATTGTGCCATTTACGATAGTTTCGCCCGTTATATACACTACGTCAGCTCTGCTTAAAACTTCCTTACCCTTCTCGGCTGGGAAAATTTTTATATTAGAGTCCTCATTATCGAAATCTATAACAGAGAGTTCCTTTAAATCCATAAGTTCGGTAACGTTTACTTCTTTTACAATTTCTGCACATAATGGAGTTGCAATCTGATGAAATCCAACCATTGCCACTATATCTGAACTCTTCACGAATTTTGAGGGGTTAAAAAGAGGGAGGTTTGGAGCATTATAAGTTTCAACAATAACCCCTTCTTTTTTTAAAGTATTTTCATCATTCATCAATCTGTATGAGAGCGCAGAGGCTATTGAAACCCTTATTGAGTTTATAAATACATCATTCTCAAAACACTCCAACCTGCTCATAGCTTCGTAAGCATCCAAATTGAGTAATTCCTTTATAAATGTTACATCTTCAGGAATCTTTAGTTCATTGTTCGCTAAACCACAGCCAACTGTGCCATCGTCATATTTTACATAGCTCATTGTCCACGGGGTGTACTGCGTCCTGGTTACAATTATATTGGACAGCGTTCCATTTACATTCAAATTCTCAAGCTCTTTTATCGTGTCTTTTATTATATCCATTTTCATGCCTCTGTAATTAAAAAAGGAGGAAATGAAAAATATATTCCCCCCATAAACCTTTTATATCCTTCTTCTGCTGGTATCTCTTTCTGTTCAATCCCATGTGTGAAGGTCGAACATATCATTCATCTCTGTCCAGATACCATCAACACCGTAAACTTCCTCAAGTATCTCGTTGCCCTCCCCCTCTACGTCTAAACCTGCGAATTCATCTGGATGGAAGAGTTTAGCCATATAGAAACACTCGACAACGCCTGTTGCTGGATCCCAGCCAAACTGGAAGCCTTTTGTATAATAGATATCCTTGTTCTCTACAGCAGGTATAGTCTGTAAATCGAGGTCGTCGAGAACGTCATCCATTGAGATCATATGCATAGTTGGTATGTAACTATGAATCAGGATTCTGTCAGGATTCCATGTGATGATCTGTTCCTTTGAGACTTGCCACATAAAAGAGCCGTATGGTCCGTATGTTCCCGGGTCATCAGCCACATTTATACCGCCAGCTACTTCTACTGGTGCATAGGTGGCAGGGGTGTATGTAAAATCAGTCCAGAACGCAAGATACACCTCCGGCTTCTCGTCTATCTCTGATGTAACATCACTTACTTCATCGAGCTTATCGTTGAAGTATGAACTCAGGTATTCTGCTCTTTCCTGTTCGCCAAGAACATAACCCATCATCTTCAACCATTTAAACCCCTTGAAGGCAAGAGCGTTCATGTCTATGGCTGGAACTGCTATCGTTGGTACACCTACGGCTTCCTGGACTGCATCAGCATCAGCATAGCTGACAAGAACCAGATCTGGCTCGAGCGATGCTATTACTTCTAAGTATGGACCCCCGAAATAGGGACTGCCTGCGATCGGAAGTTCTAGAAGCTCGGGATGCGGTATATATATAGCTGGGAACCTATCTGCCTCATCAGTAATAATGTCCGGGATTCCAACGATTTTATCCGCCGCACCAAGTGCGCAAATTGTTCGAATATCCTGCGGCATGCTCGAGCTGGCTATCCTCTCTACCGGCTTGTTTATCGTAACGATTCTATCAGTGGCATCCAGAACCGTGAGCTCCTTCTCCCTCTCAAGTATGATCAGCTCGATCTGCGTCACATCCTGCATGTTGATCCTGTCATCGTGCTTGCCATCTGCAAGTTGTGTCTGGTCCTTGTATTCGAGGATGATCAGTTCGGTATAGGTCACATCCTGCATGTTTATCGTGTCGTCCTCGTTCGCGTTCCCGAAGACGCCAAGCGTGTAGTCAGATGCTGCGGCTGGCAACGCAAGCAGCAGCAAACTCATGGTTAGTCCAACCAATATTGTACTTGTTTTCATGTTAATTACCTCCTAAAGTTTTATTCTGTTTACTTATATGTTCCTGTTGAGATGTCATACAGTCACCTCATCGTCTGTCCATGTTGCGGGTATCTCATCCGCTTCCGTGTCAGAGAGCACCCCATCGGATATATCCAGAATGCTGGTATCGCCATCCGATCCGGTTATCTCGAAGCCTATCTTCATCACGTATCCTGATCCACTCACTCCATCGGCTCCGGAGAGTTTGAAGATCACCCTGATCGTGTCCGCATCCATGAAACGCCAGTCAACAAGTGGTACCGTTGTGCCGCCTATCTCTCCTGCACTGACATCGGTCACATTCACAACACTCGAATCGAACGAGAGATCGAACTGTCCTCCATTCATGGAAGCGATGTCTTCCACATCGATCGTCGCATCAAACGCGTCGGTTGCAACTTCCGGAGCATTGACCGTAACCGGTACTCCAATGGCTACATCGGCATCGAACCAGAGCGCGGATATTTCATTCGCTCCGGTATCGACAAGCAGTCCCTCGAATAT
>JAYELD010000171.1 GCA_034717215.1 Caldisericota bacterium | reverse complement strand
ACTCCTCCAATATACAAAGCCCTTGATTTACTAAACCTATGAGAATCATACCCGATACCTACTCTTTGTTCCATTTTTTTATCACTCCCTCCATTAAAATTAAGTCAAAAGGCGTTGTAATTTTCAGGTTTTCTTCTATTCCTCTTACAACTTTTACTTTTCCATTCGTCTTTTCTATTAACATCGCTTCATCAGTTATCCCAATGAGATTACTCCCGCGATATGCCTCCAACAATGCTTTTTTCCTGAAGAGTTGAGGCGTCTGAACGATAACTAACTTTTTCCGATCAACTGTTTTCTCCACAAAAAAATTCTCATTAATATATTTTACTGTTGATTTTACTGGTATTACCGGTATTACAGTGTCCACTCCCGTAGTCATACCCGCAAAGATTCCATCCAAAAGCTCTTCAGTGATAAAGGGACGCGCAGCATCATGTATTAATACAAATTCCTCTTTTGCTTTTAGCACGCCGTTTCGCACGCTTTCAGCACGCGTATCACCGCCAAGTACTGCTGTTAATTTATTAGACATCAGCAATGCTTTTCCTTCTTTAATATTTTTGCTATTCAGTACAACTATAATTTCCTTAACAAGTTTATGCTGAGATAAACAATTAAAAGAATAAGAAATAACAGGCTTTCCAAGTAAGTTCATAAAATTCTTGTCTAACCCGCCTATTCTTTTTCCTTTGCCCGCTGCAACAATAATTGCAGAAACTGAAAAGTTCATCTCAGAAAAGAATTTCCTTAACGTCTTTTATATTATCCACAAAATTAAGGTCTATACCTGCAATTTTAATTTTATCCTTAAAAAAAGACGGCAGTATAAAATTCTTAAATCCAAGTCTCTTTCCATACATTGCTTTTCGCTCCGCCCCAATTGTGGGCCTTATTTCACCACCTAAACCTAACTCCCCAAACACCACTGTTTTCTCGGAAATACTCTTTTCATAAATATTGGACATAATTGATACGGCAATGGAAAGATCGATTGCCCTATCCTGCGTCTTAAAACCTCCAACAGTATTTGCATATATATCAAAACTGCCTAATTTAAGATGTACTCGCTTTTCTAAAATAGCAATAATCAACAAAAGCCTGTTATAATCCACGCCACTGACAACCCTTCGTGGTATCGGAAAATATGTTGGCGTTGCAAGCGTTTGAACTTCTATAAAAATTGGAAGACTGCCTTCCAATGTAGCAGTTATAACAGAACCAATTGGAAACTCATTTTCCCCTGAAATAAAAGTGAGCATTGGATTTTTAGCTTCGATAAGCCCTTTTTCTTGCATTTCAAAAATGCCAACTTCATTTGTTGTACCAAATCTATTTTTGACTCCCCTTAATATTCTTTTTATATCTGTTCTTTCGCCTTCAAGATAAAAAACACCATCTACAAGATGCTCAATTGTCTTAGGCCCTGCTATTATCCCTCCTTTTGTCACATGTCCCACAAGCATAATAGGTATGCCGTTTTTTTTAGCAATGTCAGTGACAATTCTTGTACATTCCTTTACCTGAGTGACACTACCTGCCGAGCCTTCCAAATGCGGAGAAAACATTGTCTGTACGGAGTCAATGACTACAAGCACAGGTTCTTCTTGTAATATTGTATTCCCAATAAGTTCTATATTCTGCTCTATGAGAAGGTATAAATTATCTAATTCCGTTCCAAGTCGTTTAGCCCGCATCCTGATCTGAAGATAAGATTCTTCCCCTGAAACATAGAGGACTTTACCTTTTTTTGCAAAAATACTCGCTATTTGAAGTAAAAGAGTAGATTTTCCTATGCCGGGTTCTCCGCCAATGAGAATAATGGATCCTCTTACGATGCCCCCGCCCAGAACTCTATCGAACTCGCCGTTGCCAGTCTTAATCCGCTCTTCATACAATTTTATTGTGCTAGATGTAATAGAAACTGGGGTGATAGTTTCTTTATTGCTTTCACTTATTTCTATAAAACTATTCCATGCATCACATTCGGGACATTTACCCAATCTAATCGGAGATCTATATCCGCAACCAGTACAAACATATTCTTTACTCTTTTTCTTCATCATCCGTTTTTGTCTTAAGTTGCGGAAAAAGAATAACTTCTCTGATAGATTCTTTTCCCGTAAGAAGCATTATCAGTCTATCAATTCCTATGCCCAATCCACCGGTAGGAGGAAGACCATATTCCATTGCCTCTATATAATCTGTATCCATCATATGTGTCTCTTCTCCACCATCATTCTTTGCTTCAAGCTGACCTTTAAACCTTTTGTATTGATCAATTGGATCGTTAAGCTCTGAGAAAGCATTTGCAATCTCCATACCACCTATAAATAATTCAAAGCGTTCAACTGTATGAGGGTCATCATTCTTTCGTTTTGCAAGAGGTGAAATTTCTAAGGGGTAATCATACACAAATGTTGGCTGCACAAAATGCGTTTCAACTCTTTTATCAAAAATTTCATTTATGACATTGCCAAATGTAAGAGGCTTATTCATCCTTATATCCAATGTCTCAAGCACCTTTTTAGCCCTTTCGGTATCTCTTAATTCGTCTACATCTATATCTGTATATTTCTTAAAAGCTTCTGCAAAACTGATTCTACTAAATGGAGGAGAGAGATTAATGTCATCTTCTTTAAATTGTACGCTTTCCTTTCCCAGAACTTCCTTTGCTGTTGCATATATGAGCTCCTCGGTAAGGATCATCATCTCTTTATAATCTGCATAAGCCCAATACACTTCCATCATAGTAAATTCAGGGTTATGCTTGGCAGAAAGGCCCTCATTTCGAAAATTCCTGTTGAGCTCAAATACTTTTTCAAATCCACCGATGATAAGACGCTTAAGGTAGAGTTCCGGTGCAATTCTTAAGTACATATTTTGATCAAGAGCATTATAGTAGGTAGTAAATGGTTTAGCCATAGCTCCGCCCGCAACAGATTGGAGCATAGGTGTTTCAACCTCAAGAAAACCTTTATTTTTTAAAAATGCACGGATTGCATCAACAATTTCACTTCTCTTCACGAACAGATCTAATACTTCTCTGTTAGCAATAAGGTCTAAATATCTTTTCCGATACCTTATTTCAGAGTCTTTTAATCCATGCCACTTTTCAGGAAGTAAACGTATTGACTTAGATAAAAGAATAAAATCTTTTACCTCAACAGTAATTTCATCTGTATGCGTTTTGAACAATACCCCTTTTGCCCCTATAATGTCTCCAATGTCTAAAGCTTTTTTGAAGAATTTATATTTTTCCTCACCAAGATTGTCGAAGCGAAAATATAATTGTATATCCGACGAAAAATCCCGCACGACAACAAACGATGCCTTCCCATGGCCTCTTATTGCAATTACCCTGCCCTTTGCCTTTATCTCCTCGTTGCCATATTTATCGAATTCTTTCTTTAATTCTTTATTAGTATGCAAAGTAACAAATTTTTCGCCAAATGGATTAATGCCCATTGAACGAAGATACAATATAAGCTCTTTTCTTTTTCCCTCTACTTCATTTAGATCGCCATTAACCATTACTCCCCGCCTTTTTCGATCTTTACAATTTTATATTTTATAACACCTTTGGGAACTTTTATCGCAACAGTATCATTAACTTTATGGTCGATCAACCCTTCACCAATAGGAGAAGCCCAGGATATTTTATGATTTTCGGGATCTGATTCCAATCTCCCTGTAATAATAAAAGTAGATGTTTTTTTAGAGTTTGGGTCCTTTACAGTAACTTTAGATCCTACTTTTACAGTGCCCGAAGAAACATTTTCTATAATCTCAGCGTGGGCCAGCTCTACTTCAAGGCTTTTAATTTCACTTTCCAAAAAAGCCTGCTCATCTTTCGCCGTGTTATATTCAGAATTTTCGGTAATGTCTCCAAAAGCAATAGCTCGCTTTATTTTTTCTGAAATCTCTTTCCTTTTTACCATCGTGAGATATTCCAGCTTCTGCGTCAATTCTTCAAAACCTTTTTTAGTAAGAAAAAACTTCTCATTTCCCATACTACCTTCATTAATCATTGTAAACCTCCTCAT
>JAYELD010000170.1 GCA_034717215.1 Caldisericota bacterium | reverse complement strand
CCAGCCGATCTAACCAATCCTCAAACTCCTCTAAGTACAGTGTATCACTTTCTTCTATTCTCTTCACTTAATTTTCTTTCCTCATTTTTTATATAATTCTCCTCCTTCTATATCATACGAGGCACCATTTTAACCATTTTTAATGAATAAAGTTTCTCGTGGTATTTGTCAATTTTATTGTCAAGACAAAATAAATATTTATTGTCAAGTAATAATAAAATGGTTTTCTTTTTTTGTCACCCTTGAGCGTTTTTTGCGAAGGGGTCTCTTAGTTTGAGGATGTCATTCCGAGACAAGAACGGAATGACAGAGAAAAAACAATGACGCTCACTTTCGTCATCGCGAGGAACGTAACGAAGAGAAGTGACGTGGCGATCTCAAGGTAAATCTTCTTTTTTTTGTTTTTATAAAACAATTGTTTGTTGCTAAGGAGGAGATTGCCACAGGGCAAAAAACTGCCCTTCTCAATGACAAGAAAAAGTGCAAAGACTTATTCTTTGTCTCTGCGAGGAATATAATGATGAAGCAGTCCCATAGTAATATTTCTATTGTTTTCTTGAAGCAATGTTTTGTTGGTAAAGCGAAGATGCTGAAATGATCCCGAAATAAATTCGAGACTAAAGGTTCGTCAAAATGACAGAATAGGAACAAAAGAATGCAGAGACAGTAGTAGCGTTAACAACAAAGAATTATTAGCTGTTTTATTCTGGTACGCCCGAGGGGAGTTGAACCCCTATCTACGGCTCCGGAGGCCGTTGCCTTATCCATTGGGCCACAGGCGCACATTACATCCATCAAATTATAGGTTAATGCAGTGAAAATACAAGCCGCAAACCTTTACCATCAAGTATCAGCACATGAAAACTTGCAATTACAATACGAAACGGATAAAATAAACATATGAATAAAAATTCAAATTTCCAGAGTTTAGTAACATTAAAAGGAGGAATTTATATGATAAATCCTGACAAAATAGCTCAGTACATAGGGAAACCAAAAGAAGAATTTACCAAAAAAGACCTGATCAAATTTATTGAAGAAAATAACATTGAGATGATAAACTTCCGTTATGTAGGGGGGAATGGAAGGTTAAAGACACTCAATTTTGTAGTTACAAGTAAAGCTCAACTGGACCAATTGTTATCAAGAGGAGAAAGAGTAGACGGATCCAGCTTATTCTCTTATATCGACACGACCTCAAGCGACCTCTATATTATACCCCGCTATAAAACCGCTTTTATAGATCCATTCTCTTCCATCCCTGCGATAGATATACTTTGCTCATACTATCGAGGAAATGGAGTTCGTCTGGCAAGTTCCCCTGAAAACATCATCAGAAAAGCGCATCAGGTATTGAAAGATAGTACAGGTTTGACTTTTGAAGCAATGGGAGAGTTAGAATACTATGTCATATACGATAATGATCCCCTTTATCCTTCTTCCAATCAGAAAGGATATCAAGAATCCTATCCGTTTATTAAATGGGAAAAAATACGTTACGAAGCAATGCAAGCCATCACTCAAGCAGGCGGGAAAATAAAGTACGGCCATTCCGAAGTAGGTAACATCTATAATAAAGAGTTTTCAATGGAGCAGCATGAAATTGAATTCCTCCCTGTGCCAATGGAAGACGCTGCTGATCACATTACTATTGCCCGATGGATGTTAAGAGTAATAGGGTACAAACACGGGGTAACAATCAGCTTTGCACCAAAGATATCATTGGAACACGCAGGTAGTGGACTTCATATCCACACAAGGCTGACATCAAGAGGTAAAAATATGATGATAAACAAAAATCATCTAAGTGATACGGCACGGAAAGCTATTGCCGGATATTTAACACTATCTCCCTCTTTGACTGCATTCGGCAATACTGTCCCTACCTCTTACCTGAGACTCATCCCTGGCCAGGAAGCGCCAACAAACATTTGCTGGGGTGAAAGAAACCGTTCCGCATTGGTAAGAGTTCCTCTGGGATGGCTCAATGTCAAAAATATGGCTGAAGATGCAAACCCTCTGGAAAAAAGCAAACTCAAGGAATATGGAAGCAAACAAACTGTAGAATTCCGCTGTCCTGACGGCTCGGCTAATATTTACCTGCTGCTGGCAGGATTATCGGTAGCTGCACGACATGGGCTAGAAATGAAAGATGCGTTAAAACTTGCCAACAAACTTTACATCGGAACATCTTCAAATAAAGGAAATGCACCTGTAAAGAAAATGCCTCGCCTGCCTAACTCCTGCTGGGAATCCGCTGAAAACCTGTTAAAAGACCGTAAGATTTATGAAAAAGACGGAGTTTTTCCTGAAAATATAATTGACGGCATAGCAAAAACGCTTAAAAACTACGAAGACAAAAATTTGAGCAAAAAATTGTACGGCAATAAAAAAGAACTTCAAAAACTAATCAGCAAATACCTACATTGTTCATAATTACGTCACACTGGTGCCTGGCACCAGTGTGACGTAGTGCGTAGTTTTAGATTTTCATTATTACAACGCCTACCAGGCCAGGCCCAGTATGAACACCCAAAACAGGCCCGATTTCTCCGAAAGACGTTTCTTCTACCTTCTTATTTTTGCTGAATTCGTCATACAATTCTTTTGCTTCATCTTTAGCGGCAGCATGCATCACATCCACTGTATATCTTCCTTCTTTAATCTTTTCCATACCAACTTGAGCCAGCTTTTCTAAAGATTTTTTCCTGCCGCGTGTTTTCTCATATGTATAATACACTCCATTCTCATTAATAGAAATTATTGGCTTTATTTTTAGCAATCCACCTATTGTGCCTTCTACTTTACCAATACGTCCACCCTTAGTCAAATATTTTAATGTGGCTACAACAAAAAACGCTTTTATATAATTAACTTTATCCCTTGTTTTCTGCACTATTTCATCAAACCCCAAGCCTTTTTCCACTAATTCATGCGCATAAAGTACTAATCTGCCCAGCCCCATTGAAAGCGATTTTGAATCTATAACTTCCACATTTAATCCTTCAATTTCTTTGCTCATCAGTCTCATTGCGTTACATGTCCCGCTTAACCCAGTGGAAATATGAATTGCAAGCACATGAGTGTATTTTTTCTCTCTTAACTCTAATAGTTTTTCTTTAAATTCTTGAGGAGACGGAACAGAAGTAGTTGGAATCTCCTCACTTAATCTATCATACACTTCTTGCGGGGTAATATCAATTCTATCGTGATAAACCCTGTCAGCATAGACAACTTTCAGCGGAACAACATGAATATCTTTACCTTTTAATAAATCACTTGTTAAATCACAAGTGCTGTCAGTGACTATAGCTATTTTTTCATTCATTAGCCCCTCCCCTTTTACTAATTTTTTTACTTCTTACAACTGACCGTTCAGTCAGTTTTAATTATATCTTAGTAAATTTTCCTGTCAATGCCCTTTGGCAAAATTGTTTTCATCTGCCCCACAGCATATAAATTATTCAACAGTTACGGATTTAGCCAAATTGCGCGGCTTGTCAATATCTAAACCTCTGGATTCTGCTATATAATACGCTATAAGTTGGAGGGGGATAACAGATATAACAGGAGAAAGATCATCGATTGTTTGTGGGACATAAAACGTTTTATCTGCAACTTCTTCTATCTCATTATATCCTTCTGTTGCAATAGCAAGCACTCTTCCCTTCCTTGCTTTTACCTCTTTTATATTGCTCAGTGTTTTTTTGCGAAGAGGCGCATACGTATCGATAGCAATGACAAGGGATTGCGGAGTAACTAACGCAAGCGGGCCATGCTTTAATTCGCCGGCAGGGTATCCTTCCGCGTGAACATACGAAATTTCTTTTAATTTCAGTGCGCCTTCAAGAGAAAGCGCATAATCAAGGTTCCGCCCTATATAAAATGTTTCTTCGATCGTTTTTGTAGTAGATGCAAACTCTGCAATTTCATTGCTTCTATCAAGGATTGCCTGAGCTTTTCCCGGGAGAACAAAAAATTCATCCACCAAAGCTTTTTCATTTTCCTTCAGAAGAAGCCCGAGTTTTTTTGTAAAATAAAGCAGAACAAGCGCTACCACTTCAACCTGGGCTACATATGCCTTTGTTGAAGCTACTGCAATTTCCGGGCCTGCGTGCACATAAACAACATTGTCAACTTCTCTTGCGACAGAGCTTCCTACAACATTTACAATGCCAATCGTCTTTGCTCCTTTTTCTTTTCCAAGCCGCAATGCCGCAAGCGTATCAGTCGTTTCCCCTGATTGGCTAATTACGAAGAGGAGCGTTTTTTCGTCTATCATGGGATCCCTGTATCTAAACTCAGATGCAACTTCAACTTGCCCGGGCAATTTTAAATATTTTTCAGCGAGGTATTTGCCAACAACACCTGCATGGTATGCCGTGCCACAGGCAACAAAGAAAATTTGGCGAATATTTTTTAGATAATCTACTGATATTTGTTCAAGTTCGGGTATTTCAAAAGAACCGTTCCTTACTCTTCCGCGCATTGCTTCTTTAATTACATTCGGCTCATCGAAAATTTCCTTCAACATAAAATGTTTGAAGCCGCCCTTTTTTGCATCTTCAACGTCCCACTGAACCTGCTGAACAGGCCTTTTAACGCTATTGCCATTAGCATCCCATACACTAACGTCGTTCTTTGTAATCTTCACGATATCGCCATTTTCAAGGATAATAATTTCTCTTGTGTATGTTAAAATAGCAGGTATATCAGATGCAATAAAATTTTCACCTTTCCCCAGACCAACAATTAAAGGACTGTCCTTTCTTACAACAACAAAATAATCTTTCTGGTTTTTGGCCATTACAGCAATTGCATAAGAACCTTCCAACATTTCATATGCTTTCTTTACAGCTCCAAGAAGGTCTCCTTCATAAAATTCCTCAATCAGATACGCAATAACCTCTGTATCGGTTTCCGAACGAAAATCATGCCCTTCTTTAATAAGCATTTTTTTAAGCTCGAGATAGTTTTCAATAATGCCGTTGTGGACTACTACAATATTTTTACTTTCACTGTAGTGAGGATGCGCATTAACATCATTTGGTGCGCCGTGCGTCGCCCAGCGAGTGTGCCCTATCCCGAGATTGCCCTTTAAATCTTCATCTTTGAGACGCTCTTCAAGTGCTTTTATCCTCCCTTGAGTTTTCACCACTTTCAGATCTTCACCCAGTATTGCAACGCCTGCTGAATCGTAACCTCTGTATTCAAGGCGTTTCAATCCATCTATTAAAATAGGCAGTACTTCTTTATCGCCTATATATCCTACTATTCCACACATTATTTTTCCTCCTCAATAAACAATCTTATTCTATCAGCAATTTCTTTAATTTCTGATTCACTCTCACCCTCAACCATAATGCGGATTAAAGGCTCTGTTCCTGAAGGCCGTACCAAAATTCTGCCTCTTCCCTCAATGCACAATTGCTCTTTTTGTATAAATTGTTTCACGCTTTCTTTCTGTATAATTTTTTTGCTCTTTACGTCCATATTCACAAGAATTTGCGGAAAATGGACAATGCCTCTACGCAATTCACTGAGTGGTTTGCCTGTTTCTTTCATTACTGATAATAGAACAAGAGCCGTGACCAACCCGTCTCCAGTATGATTCTCTTTAATGAATATAATGTGGCCGGACTGTTCACCGCCAACAATTGCTCCTTGCTTGTTCATCTCTTCCAATACATATCTATCACCCACAGGTGCTCTAACAAAACGAATTCCACTTTCTTTAAACGCCTTTTCAATGCCAATATTGCTCATAACGGTGCCTACTACCGTATCATTTACAAGAAACCCTTTACTTTTTAAGTGCCTACTTATAATTAGCATTGTTTCATCGCCGTCAACAATTGTGCCATTTTCATCAGAAAAAATTACCCTGTCACCATCACCATCATGAGCAATCCCAATATCCGCACCAATTTTTACTGTAACAGAAGAAATAAAAGAAGGAGTAGTGGAACCGCAATTCACATTAATTTTTTTTCCGTCCGGTTCGTTATTGTAGGGGATTACTTCTCCACCGCATGCTTTAAGCATGACAGGCGTTGTATAGTACGTTGCACCAAAAGCACTGTCTACCACAATTTTAACTCCGTTTAGGTCAAGCGGAAATCTTTTGTAAAGATGGCTGATATATTTGTCCTTAAATGTTTCGTCTACTGTTATTCTACCTAAAGCATCACCATGGGGCATATCGTACCCCTTAAAATTATCTTTCAGAATCTGTTCTATTTTTTCTTCCAATTCGTCTTTCAGCTTGCATCCATCAATATCAAAAAGTTTTATGCCGTTGTATTCCACTGGATTGTGAGATGCAGAAACTACAATACCTGAAGAAAAGTGCATCAAACGAGTAAATAAAGACACAGCAGGAGTTGGCACAATCCCCGCCTGGACCACATCCACCCCTATGCTAGCAATGCCTGCTGATACTGCATTCCTCAACATAGGAGATGAAACGCGCGTGTCTTCACCCACAAGAAAAGATGCACCATTCTTAAAGATAAAACCAGCCGCTCGTCCAAGGTTAAGCGCTAATTCTGCTGTTAATTCCTTATTTGCAATACCACGTACGCCATCAGTTCCAAATATTTTTCTCATATCAAAACATTGTACTTGCTGAATAAAATAAATCAAGTTTGCAAATAACTAACGACCTGGGCAGTAAAAAAGATAGAGCTATGGAGAATTTATCTTTACAGTGAGTGTAATTGTCCCTTCCTTTTCTGGTATGTTTATATTGCTTATTTTGTACGATTTCTCCAATTTTTCCAGAACAACAGGCAGTGTTTCGCTATCTATTGTGTAAACAAAGAGATTCTCCTCGCCACTTTTCAGCTTGCCATACTGAGCCAAAAGCGCAATTACATCTGTTTTTTCACTTTCTTCCACCATTATCTCAAACCCCGCATGAGACAAAATAAACTCTCCTTGAAATCCTTTCCCCGGACCAGATTCATAAGGGAGCTCATCCTCTGCCGGTGCCGTTGTTCGTATATTGTTGTCTATTTCAGGAGATCCAAGCTGATAATCATATTTTAAACCTGGAACTTTCAAAAACAGAAACAAAACAAGAAGTATTGCAGCAAAAGAAATCGCCCGATAGGGAACCCGGAAGCGTTTTCTGTGCACTTTTTTAAGAACATTTTCCTCAATGCCTGGTAAAGCGTTTACCTTCATATCGGAAAGCATGGCTTTCATCTCGCTGAGCTGTTCATAATATTCTCGCGCTTCTTTATCTTTTCCAAGAAGTTTTTTTATCTCCTCTTTGTTTCCTTCTCCATTAATGTATTTCGAAATTTTTTCTTTCATCACTCTTTAGACAGCTCCCTCTCAAAAAAGTTCCGTTTTAAAATTTCTTTTCTTAAATGCTCCCTTGCTCTGAATAAGCGAGACTTAACAGTCCCCACTGGAACTGCTAAAAGTTCGCTTGCGTCTTCATAATTAAGCCCTTGAATATCCACAAGTGTAATAGCCTCCCTTTCAATTGCAGTAATGTGCTTCATTCCCTCCCAGATAATCTGCTTTTTTTTATCGTTTCCCTTGAATTGCTCCTCAGAATAATCTACAGCTTTTTTCCATTTTAACCTATCTTTCAGCCTGCTCCGTGCTCCTTCGCTTTCAAGCATATTTTTGAGCGTGTTCATCCCAATGCGGTAAAGCCACGTAGAAAGAGATGCCCTGCCATCAAACTGGTTTATCTTCTTAAAACACTTGATAAAAGTATCTTCCACCACATCTTGAGCAACTTCAGATCTTTGCGCAACATGAAATACAGAATTAAAAAGAAAGTTTTTATATTTTCTTATAACATACTCCTGCGCGTAAACATCGTTCTTCTTTAATCGCTCTATAATTTCTTCTTCATCCATTTATTATAGTATAGAATATCTCGCTAAAAACACATAGTAAAACTTGCATAGCTTAATAACAAAAATATAATAAAAGCATGAAATATATAATTTCTATTTTAATAGCATTTTTAATGGGAGCAATTCCTTGGCCATACATCGTAGGGAAAGTTACAAAGCATATAGATATTAGAAAATATGGAAGCAAAAATCCCGGTGCAGGGAATATATTTCATCTGGTCAGCTGGCGAGCAGGAACGGTAGCACTGCTGGGAGATATGGCAAAAGGATACTTTGCGCTTTATTTTATCTACAGGTTATACCATTTCTCGCCAACGCTGCTCATATATTTTGGTCTTGCTGCTGTATTCGGCCATGTATTTTCACCATTTTTGCAATTTAAGGGAGGGAAGGGGGCTGCTGCAACGCTTGGTGTATTTCTTTTTATTCTTCCTCTTGTAGTGCAAGCAAGAACTGTGCTGCTACTCGTTCTTGTTGCAATTCCATGGTCGATAATACTTATAATCACCCACTCACAGGTGGTAAGCCTTTTTGTCGCAGTACCATTTTTCCCTTTAGTTTTGTGGTTTATGACGCACGACACTACCCTTGTAATATCAGTAATAATTTTCGTTATTTTTATGGAAATTCTTGGGCTGAAATCTACCAAAAGAGAATGGCCTATTGCATATGAAAAATATGTAAAAAAATATTTTCATCATAGTTAATCGTCATCAACTTGACCTACTACCGTTATTATTTATAATGAATCGGAAAGCCGAAGTGGCGGAATTGGCAGACGCGGCGGACTCAAAATCCGCAGGGGTTCAGAGCCCCGTGAGGGTTCAACTCCCTCCTTCGGCACCACTTGTATATACAATACTTTTATATCAACACATGCTCTTTAAAAGCGCATTCAAAAAATTAAAAATAGCAATATTTAATTAAGAACAGTAAGCATTTCGTATTGTTGATATTTTTTATATAGTTTTTATAATCATTTGCAAGATGAATAACTTAATTTTAATTGAGATTAACAAAGTTTTACTCTAATGGAGGATGCAGCAAATGAAAGCTACAAGAAAATTATCCATCTTTAAAAAATACTTAACATTATGGGTTTTAGGCTGTATTGGCATAGGTATCTTGTTGGGAAAAGCAGCTCCTGAAATTGCAATCAAGCTGGATTCTTTTTCAATATACAATGTTTCAATACCCATTGCTATCTGCTTATTTTTTATGATGTATCCGATTATGGTAAAAATAGATTTCAAAGAGGTGATAAAAGCTACAAAAACTCCCAAACCTGTTTTTTTAACTTTGTTCATCAATTGGGCAATCAAGCCATTTACCATGTATTTGATTGCTTCATTCTTTTTGGGCTTCTTATTTAAGGGATTCTTGCCTGGAACAGAAATAATTAAAACGGGGCAGGAAGTTGAGCTATGGCGAAGTTATATTTCCGGTACAATTTTATTGGGTATCGCGCCCTGCACGGCTATGGTACTAATGTGGAGCTACCTTGCAAAAGGTAATGACGGACTCACTCTGGTAATGGTTGCTATAAATTCGCTTACTATGCTTGTACTTTATGCCCCCATTGGACGATTTTTACTTGGTGTAAATGCAATGCCTGTCCCATGGAAGACAATTTTATTTTCTGTGCTAATATATGTGGCTTTGCCATTAGTCGCCGGATATTATTCCCGAAAATATATCATAAAATCGAAGGGAATAGAATGGTTTAATACAAAATTTTTACACTGGCTTACACCTGTTAGTATAGTTGCACTCCTTCTCACATTGATACTTTTATTCTCTTTTAAGGGTAAAATTATAATCGAAAATCCTCTTACAATCCTCTGGATTGCTATTCCTCTTTTTATTCAAACAATACTTATTTTCAGTTTAGGATATTTTGTTTTAGCAAGATTGTTTAATCTCTCATATCACGATGCTGCTCCTGTTGCAATGATCGGAGCTTCAAATCATTTTGAGGTAGCAATTGCAACTGCAACAATGCTCTTTGGCTTATCGGCAGGCGCTACACTGGCAACTGTAGTTGGCGTTCTCATTGAGGTACCGTTAATGCTCACACTTGTTTTTATTTGTAAAAGAACGTGTCGTTTATTTGAAGAATGTCACTTACCAGAATGTGTACAAGAAATTAAAAGTTGAAAGGAGTAAACAATGAGAAATATTTGTCATTGTTGGTGGGACGGCTGGGGCAATCATTAACTCTCTGTAAAAGTAATTAATGTAAACTATTCTTCGGGTCAAGGAGGATTAAAATGGCTAAAAATTGGTATCCAATAATAGATTATGGCAAGTGTACAGGTTGTCTTGCCTGTGTAAAGTCTTGCCCACACGGAGTACTAAAGGAAGAAAATGGCAAACCTTTAGTGGCCAATCCTGATGCATGTGTAGAGTTTTGCCGGGGTTGCCAAAAGGGAGCCTGCGAAAACGATGCAATAACATATTTTGGAGATAAGGGGGTAAAAAATGGCTAAAAAAGGACTTTTGCTTTGTGTTTGTCAGGGTACTTGTCCGTCCTTTCATGAAATGGACATTTTTGAGGTATTAAACACAATAAGAAGAGAAAATCTTGTCGATTTTGTAGCTATCCATCCACAACTTTGTGCTGATGATGGAGATGAATTTCTTAAAATTCTTATGGCAAACAAAGAAATCGATAAATTATTTGTGGCAGGATGTGATTCACGTATGCAGCAAAAGATGTTTAAGGATGCATTTAAAGAAGCCGGTTTTGATGTTAATCATCACTTTCCGGTAGATATCAGGAATATGACAACGGAACAGGCAGTGGATGCAATAAAAAAACTGGTTGGACAAAATTAATTAACACAGAGCAATTTAAGATTGGGGGAGAAAATACCCCCAATCTTTTTTATTTAATCTTCTCTACAAATTATCTCCAAATTTATTCTACGGCATGCTAAACTTTTTTAAATTCATTTGACTTTAAAAAATTGTACAGTGTCCGAAAAAAGAAAACAATCAAATAAAAAGCGGGGTTTACCTCAAGAAAGTTTTTTTCATTTATGATATGGGAAAACTTATATTTTAAGGTCGCTTTTTAATTTCTCTAGTGTGTAAGAACAGCTGATAAACACTACATTTATAGCATATCTTTTGAGGCACTCATAAGCCTCTCAAATTTAACGATTTTGAAGAAAAAGGAATAAACTATTGAAAATCATTTTTATAACGCTTAAAACGCATAAAAACGCTATTAAATAATCCTGCGTTTAACAGCTTTTATTGGGTATGGTACGAAGGAATGCGGGTTTCTTTAATTATGACTATAAAACAAATATTAAAGAAACCCTTTATTTAAGCCAAACTTATTTTTACCCATTGTCCTATAAAGATGTAATTTAAAAAAACTGCCAAGAAACAGCATAAGTTCGTAGCAATAGAGTGTTTATCACTGTTTTCTGGTATACTTAGTTCGGGAGATGTATTCCACTGCGATTCTGTAAGGATAAAAGATGAGATCACTTTTTTTACACCCCTTCCGTAATATTGGGCATGTCTAATATTTTCTACAAAAAATTAAATAAAGAGTGAACCCAACTGATACACAGCAGTCGCCACCACCCATCCTATAACAAGCGAGTACACAGTGATAAAAGTAGTCCACTTCCAACTGTTCGTTTCTCTGTAGATTACACCGATTGCAGCAATACATGGAATATAAAGAAGGCTCATCACCATAAATGAATATGCTGAAAGTGGTGTAAAGTATTTTAGAAGAGAAGCAGAGAGAGCTCCTTCTCCACCAAAAAGTGTTCCAAATGTTCCAACAACTATTTCCTTTGCAATTATCCCAAAGAGTAGAGCAACTGCTGCTTGCCAGAATGGAAATCCTGCAGGTCTAAAAAGGGGAGCAAAAAATTTTCCGACAAAACCAATTAAGGTTGTTTCACTTGCATATTCAGAAGACATAGGAAAACTTGCAAGTAACCATATTAAAATAACGCCAGCAAAAATTATAGTTCCTGCTTTTTTAAGAAATTCCCTGCCTCTTTCCCAGGTATGGATCGACACTCCCTTTAACGTTGGGATTCTATAAGGCGGAAGTTCCATTACAAGAGGAGAAACAGGACCTTTAAGTTTTGGTATTGTTGACTTAAATAATTTAGCAGAGAACACTGCAACAACTATTCCAAGTATATATAATGAAAATACTACGATTCCTTGATTTGTCTTAAAGAAAATACCAGTAAACATCACATAAACAGGCAATCTCGCAGAGCAAGATATAAAAGGATTTATTAAGATTGTTAAAAGCCTGTCTTTCTCAGAGGAGATTGTTCTCGCTGACATAATTGCAGGAACATTACAACCAAAACCAAGAATCATAGGAATAAAAGATTTCCCAGGAAGACCAATTGCATGCATTGCCTTATCCATAACAAATGCTGCTCGTGACATATAACCAACATCTTCAAGAAAAGATAGAAAAGCAAAAAGAATTAGAATAGTTGGCAAAAAAACGAAAACAGCACCAACTCCACTTATAATACCGTCGCCAACAAGCGAAGATAACCATCCAGGCGCATCAATTGATGCAAGCCAAATTGCTGAAGATTCAGCTAGCCACCCAAAAAAAGTATCTATAAAATCAGCAAAAATTCCTCCAACAGTAAAAGTTAATTGGAATGTAGCCCATAATAAAAATGCAAAAATTGGAATACCTAACCATTTGTTCGTAACAATTCCGTCTATTTTATCTGAAACTGTAAGCTTTTCTTCAATTGTAGGAACTCTCCTTACACATTGACGAATAATGCTCTCTATAAACCCATATCTTCTCTCGATTATTTCTGTTTCAAGATCATAACCAAATCCTATTTCAAGTCTCGATCCTTCGTGCATTGCAACCTCTACAGACCTTTCATATCCAAGTTCTCTAACTTCTTTAATTATTTCTATATCTCCTTCAAGAAGTTTTATGGAGAGAAATCTTGTTGGATAAGGAGAATTTATACCCGAAAGGGACTCTTTAACTCTTTTTATTGCTCCTTCAATCTCTTTCCCGTAATCAATTCTTAGTGGTTGTATTTTTCTGTTTCTAGATCTGATTATCATTTCTTTGAGTTCATTAAGCCCAGCTTTTTTTGTCGCAGAGGTCATTACCACAGGTATCTCAAGCAATTCTTCCATTTTTTTAGTGTTCACTCTGACTTTTCTCTGTTCAAGAATATCTGCCATATTCAAGTCAAGAACAGAATTTACACCAAGTTCAAGAAAAGAGACAAGCAAGTAGAGATTTCTTTCAAGATTTGTGGAGTCGGTTACAGAAACAACGACATCCAGCTTTTCTTTTATCACATAGTCTCTTGCAATTCTCTCATCAATTGAATAGGCAGTTAAACTGTAAGTTCCAGGTAGATCTGTCACAAGGAATTCATACTCCTTGTATTTAAATCTTCCTTCTTTTTTTTCAACCGTTACGCCTGGCCAGTTTCCTACATGAGCACGACCACCAGTCAACGCATTAAAGATAGTGGATTTCCCTGCATTTGGGTTACCGGCCAAAGCAACATTTATAGTTTTACCTTTTGCAATTAATGCATTTGTCATAAAACTCTCCTTTCAAATTTGAAATTTTTAATGTAATTTCCTTACAATTATTTTTGCTGCCATTCCTTTTCCCAGAGCAATCCTTGTGTCGTGAAGGCCTATAATTATAGGTCCATTCCCAACGTTTAAAATAATTCTTACCTTTATCCCGGGATATATTCCCATTTCCATAAGTTTCTTTAAAAAACCTCTTCCTCCTTGAATTGTTGTTACTTCAAATTCTTCGCCTGACTTTCCAAAAAGTAAAGGCATCATATCTCCTGCACAATGATCTTTTCTGCTTCTTCCTTCCTTAAAGAAAGATGGTAACCAAGAATTAAAATATCAATCGGGTCTCCAAGTGGAGCAACCTTTTTGATCCTCACAACAGTTCCAGGAACTGCTCCCATATCAAGAAGTCTGCTCTTTAAGGATCCTATACCGCTTTTGATCCTCACAATTTTTCCACCTTCCCCCTTCTTTAATTCGCTTAAAGGTTTTTCTTTTATCTTTTTCATAACTTCTCCTTCTTTATACTTAATCTCTGGGAATTTCCCGGTTTCCATGAAATACTTAAACTGTTCAGGGAAACGAGATTCACCCATTTTTGAGGACATTTCCATAAATTCTGTAAATTTTGTTAGAAGACCAAGTGTACTCGATGTTAAATCATGCTCCATTTTGTGCGCATCTTTTTCTGCAATTATTTCGTTAACTCCAAGTATTTGATGTAGGAATTTAAAAACTGTCTTATGTCTGTCATAGAGTTTTTTTGCTTCGTTTAATCCTTTATCCGTGAAAGTTACATAGCTATACTTCTCATGAGAGATTAATCCTTTTTCTGACAATTCTTTCAAAGCATTTACAACAGAGGGAAGCTTTACTTGCCTCTCCTTTGCAATGTCTTTTAACCTTACTACTTTATTTTGTTTACTAACAACAAAAATCCCCAGGAGATAATCCTCAAGACTTTCACTTAATGCGTATTCCATTTTTTCACCTCCTTAAATTTACAAGTATTTCTAAGAATACAGGATACGCAAGAATTAGAATTAAATTTTAATTCAGAAACATAGGAGAGTTTTCCCTTAGAAGACCAGAAATTTAAAGCCTTTATTGTCTCATTTCTTGAAATTCCTGCTTTTCTCACAAGTTTTTTCAAACTTATAACTCCTTCTCTTTTTGCCAAAGCAAGTATTACCTCGTACATTTCTTCCTCCTGTTAGGATAACCTAATAATGTTAGTCTTGGCTAATTATATGAGGAATATTTATCCTGTCAAGTGCCTGAATGGAATATTAATTAAATTTGTACAAATTGATAAAACATAAAAGAGGATAAGATTTACTTTTCTACATTTGAACTCTCCTGCTTAATTCCGGTAGAGTTTTTACTTTCTGCTTTAAAAAATTTTCTTGACTTTAAAAAATTGTAGGATGTAAAATTAGTGAGATACTTTATAAGAAGCAGCCTCCCTACACGGGAGGCTGCGAAATCCTTTCTTAATTTATAACAAGAAAAAACTTAGATTTTACAATTTAGCAGATAGTGAGGGAAATGTATCCACAATTGCTTTTATAATTTTATCTCCTCCGTGTTTTAAAACATCTGCAGTAGGCAACTGGTACTTTGCTTCATAGTTTTTCACTGCCCTATCCATCTCTTCGTCTGTCATCTTTTCGTGGTTCAGCGTAATAGCTATAACGCCTGCTTTAGAAAGCTTTTTAATGAGATTAATTTCTTTTTGAAGATCCGGGATAGACAAAAATGGATAATCACAGTATACTTTCCTTTTCGGCGCATGCTGCAGAATAATTGCCTTAGGACAAGCTCCTTTTAAAATTGCAAAAGAACTGAGAAAGGCAGGATGAGAAAGAGAACTTTGCCCCTCAACTAATATAATATCCGGGTGTTCATTTTCATAAGCCTGGACGACGGCATGCTCTACTTCTCCTATTATAAACTCCCCCGGTATCGCATCCAATGCTCTACCATACTTTGCTCCCTGAACAATACCTGTTTGCCCTGTCGTAATAAAAACAGCGTTTATTCCTCTTGCTTTCAGTTCCTCTTTCAAATAAATCGCAGTAGTCCTTTTCCCAATAGCCGTATCCGTCCCTAAAACAGCAACTATTGGGGTTTTTACATCAAAAATTTTCCCGGTAAAAAGATGCATTTTTCTCTTTGTTGGTGGCTTTCTGATATCAAAGATTTTTACACCGTAAGCCCTGGCCTCTTTCATCATAGCTCTATCTTCGGTAAAGAAATCCATCAATCCGCTTACAATATTCAAATGGTGTCTTATAGCATCTAAAATAATTCCTCGGTGCTCTTTTGGAAGTCTCGCATTACCAGGAGCAATGCCATAGATAAAATAATTAACAGGTTCTTTTATCTTTGATATTGCGTCTTCAATGCTTTTATAAATCAGGATTCCATTTTTCTTGCCGTCAAGGTATTCTCCTGCATCCGCACCTTCTTTTGTGCTGTCTATCACTCCTACTATTTTGTATGTGCCAGAGTATCTCACAAGGCCGTTTGCTGTTTTTCCGTCAAGCTCTCCGAAAAATCCCTCGCAAAAAATAATTGCGTTTTTATCCATAAATACCTCCTCTCTTGTCGTTATGGGCATATGCTGATAAAAAATACTACATTTGAGAATAACAGAAATAAGAAATTTGTCAAAATCTATTCACGCATATGAAAAACACTCAAGCAAATTAAAGTGAATAAGAATAAAATCTCTTATTAAAAATTATTCAAAAATTATTAAAATAATAACAAAACAAGGCAGTACCTTTTAAGAGCGGTACTCGTCGTATTTAATTAATAGTATGATGTGTGCCGCTCTTTATATCTAATATTTATGAAGTATCCTATTAAGTGCAAGGATGTCAGTTAACAACGCTTGTCCTGTTTCTATCCTTCCTGCCCCGGGCCCTATTATGGTAACATCTCCCAGGTGATCTGTTGTAAATGTAAGAGCATTTATTGCTCCCATAACATTTGCAAGAGGGTGCGTGAGGGGCACTTCTCTTGGTAATACTTTTGCGTTTACAATGTAATTCTTTTTTTCAACTTCAGCGATGAGCTTTATCCTGCGATTGTTTTCTTTCGCTTTTTTAACATCGCTAAGTGTTATACCAGTTATTCCTACTCTCTCAACGTCCCGCACGTTTATATTTTCTCCCATAACAACATCAGCCATTATAACAGTTTTTACTGCTGCATCCCATCCTTCAACATCAGCAGTAGGATCCGTTTCAGCATATCCCAATTTTTGCGCTTCAACTAATGCGACTTCATATCTCTTTCCTTCTTCCATTTTTGTTAGTATAAAATTGGTGGTCCCGTTTACTATACCCTGGATTCTTGAAACATCGCACCCTGCTAAAGATTCTAAAACTAAGTTCAGCGCAGGAGTTCCACTTAAAACAGTCCCCTCAAATCTCAAATACACTTCATTTTCATCAGCCAATTTTTTTAGCTCCTGATAATGAAGAGCAATTGGCCCTTTATTTGTTGTAACCACATTTTTTTTGTTAGAGAGAGCTGTTTTTATGTGTGTTAATCCCGGTTCTCCTGTTCTTGTGTTTGTTAGTGTAGCTTCAACGATAAGATTTGTGTTAGTTTTCCTGATCGTCCTCATACTATTTAAATTTCTTATTCCAGAAGGATAGTTTTTCAAATTTCCTTCCTTCCCAATAAGGTCTAAAACAGTTGCTAAATCCAAACCACTTTCATCATATACAGACCCTTTTACGAGATCTGAAATTGCGGTAATCTCAAAATTAAATCCATACTTTCCCTTTAGTTCTTTTCGCTTATTGTGTAATATCCTCACTAACCCCAACCCTACATTTCCCAATCCTATGATGCCTATTTTGCACTTCATTTTTCTCACCTCTAAATTTTGTTTAATCCTAATTCGTCGAGTTTTTCCTGAGTTGGTATGCCATTCTCATTCCACCCCCTGATAAAATAATACTCCGTAAGCATTGTATCAAAAGCATCTCTTAACAAAGAAATTCTTTTCTCTCCATTAGGAGGCATCGGTAAAGATTCTTCAAACATTCGCGGAGGTAGTGTGTCGTCTTTTCTTGAGACATCGGCTTCTCTTATATTAAATAATCTTGTCAAATTCCAGATTCTCTCACCTATCTCTATGTATTCTTCCTCAGTAAGGTCAATTCCTATGCTGTACTTTAAACCCGCCAAACAATCTTCGACGCCAAGGGGAGCAAAATCACATAAAATAATTGAAAATGCAGCGGCTCTTTCATCCTGTACATCTTTTACAAACTGTGCAACTCCCTGGATCGAAAATCTTTTTAAGATTCCGTCAATTTCCGGGCGCACTGTCCATGCCCTTTGATGACATCCACCTCTATCAGAAGTTGCATAGGCAATTGCCATTCCCCATGAGCTTCTCGGTTCATAGCCGGGAAGTTCCATTCCTTTTACATGAATAGCAAACTTTTCGCTGTTCTGCCCGATCTTTTCAGCGGCTTTCCTTGTCCCATCGGCAAGGAGATCTCCTATCCCGTTTCTATACGCAATATCCTTTATCAGCTTTCGCTGCCCTTCAGCATCACCAAATTTAGGAGCATCAGCCAGTATGCCTTTTCCTTTACACTCCATTCCGAATGCAACAATCCCGCCGGTAGAGATAGCGTCTAACCCAAGTTCATTACAAAGAATAAGTGCTTTTGAAACATCTAGAATATCTTTTATTCCATTATCGCTGCCAAGCAGGGCAATATCTTCATACTCAACTTTTACTGCCTTTTCATCAATTTCAACAACCTTTCCGCATATAATCGGGCAATTATAACAGCTTACATCACGTTTCACATAATACCTCAAATTTGAACCTGATATGCCGTATCCGTTCTCTATGTATCCCGCTTGGAAATTACGAGTTGGCAGAATGCCCATCCGATTCATCGGGTCTATCCAGTATGATGTCCCTAATACTCTTCTTGTGTGAACAAATGTATTCTCTGTAATCCTTTTTGTCATCTCGGCAGAAATCTCTTTAAATTTATCTTCATCATAAACATCAATTTTCCTGGAGCCCTTTACGGCTATCGCTTTTAAATTCTTGCTGCCCATAACTGCGCCCGGACCCCCTCTTGCCGCTATGCCTGCCCTCCAGGGATCACTGTCTTTGTCTATTGCAATTGATGCAATCTTGACTAAATTTTCTCCTGCTGGACCAATTGAAGCAATATGGGTTTTGTTATCCGTTTCCCCTCTTATCTCATCGATTGTTTCGCTGACAGTTAATCCCCACATTTCCTCTGCATCTCTAAATTCTACATTGTCGTCGTTTATCCATAGATACACCGGTTTTTCACTGCGGCCTTTTAATATAATGCCATCAAAACCCGCCCTTTTTAGCTCTGGTCCAAAAAAACCTCCAGCGTGACAATCTAAAAAAAGTCCTGTAAGCGGTGATTTGGTAACTACTGTAGTTCTGCCAGATGTAGGAAATGGAGTCCCTGTAAGAGGACCGTTAAGAAACATTAAAAGATTGGCAGGAGATAATGGATCTGTGTGTGGCTGTAGCATTGTATACAGAAGATACGCTCCAAGCCCTTTTGCCCCAAGAAATTTTTTTATAACATCTTCCTCTATCCTTATCTCATTAAAGCTTTTGTTAGATAAGTCAACTTGTAGCAACCTTCCAAATAACATTACCCCCCCTTTTTTTTTATTTTAAATCCCGCTTACCTGTGTAAATTCTTTGCGGCAACAAAACTCAGACCGTTTTCCGTCAATGCCTTCGCTGTATTGTTTATAGCCTGGTGCTTATCCATGTAATTCTCCTGAAGAAAGCTCATCGTGACCGGATCAATTTCATCTTTTGGAAGGAAATAATCCAGAATATCAGAAGGATGTTCTCTTATTTCTTCCACTCTTATTTCACCGCCTTCATGTTTTGCGCTGATGTTTTTTACCTTTGCAGCTAACTCTATCAGCTCATTTCTCCTGTCATATGGCTGTTTTACAATATGCTTGTAAGATTCCAATATATGGTGCTCAAATCGCACGCTATCTTCAAAACCAAAAGCTTTCCGTGCAATTGCCCCGGTTTCTAT
>JAYELD010000169.1 GCA_034717215.1 Caldisericota bacterium | reverse complement strand
TTAATAAAAAGCATTGATAGTCTATTCTCGGAACGCGCAAAGTGTATTATTAATTACAATACTGCACTCAATAAGTTTTATGATTCAGGTTCAAATCTTTTGCAATTTGAATTAAATAATAGAACCCAAAAATTCAGAGACCTTGAAAAACGATGGGAAACAAAAATAGTTAGTATGAAAAGTACCCCATATATTGAAAAAATTACTATAAACAATGATATTGCAAATGCTTCAGTTTATGAGTGGACACTTTTTAACTGGGTTTGGCGAGGAAATATTATTACATCTGGATTTGGTGTTAATCATGATATGACCTGGACTCTAAAAAATGGCAATTGGATCGTTATTAAAGACTCTTATGATGAAGGCCCTCTTACTGGGGTGAGGTCTCCAGACTATGCAGAAAGTGTTCTAAAAGAAAATGGCAAAAATACTTCTCTGATAACAACTATAAGTACGTTAAATAGCAGCTCTTACTATTACGATAGAGCCGGCGCAGCAAGTTATGCTGATAACTATGTAAATCATAGCTTTAATTATGTTCCTAGTAATAATCATTACGATCCTACAATGTATAATCCAAATTATAGAGACTATTATGCTACGGGCAACGGTGATTGTGCAAATTATGTTTCTCAATCAATTCATGAAGGGGGATTAATTCCATTTGTTAATCCGTACATCAATAATAGTTCAAGTTGGTGGTATAATAATTGTGGTACATCTTCAACTTCGGATGATTACTGTTCTGACACTTGGGCTTGTGCACCGTGCCTCTATAATTTTGTTATAGAAAAAAACTGGGGGCAAGTAGTAAGTAACGGAAACTCTTTGGTTAAAGGAGATCTTGTTTTCTATGACTGGAGATACTCTGGAGATACAGCAGGAACTGATCATGTTACAATAGTTACTTTTGTTCAAGTTGATTATACTGGACAAACAACTTTACCGCTTGTAGACTCTCATTCTTGGGATTATTACCATGTGCCATGGAACTATGGCTATAGCTCTACTCTTCATTATCCAATGCATATGAATAATTATTTGAATGGAGGATAAAATGTATAGAAAACGAAAACTTGTTTTAATAATACTTATAATAATAGTTGTCTTGTTTGTTCAAGTGTATATTTCTTATCTCGAAACTACTAAGAGAAATCCTTATTTTGATCATCTCTTACAAAGCGAGAAAAATGTTATACTTTCTGCAACTCCAACAGATGTTGCAAAACTTTATTTCGAGTCCCTTCATGAAAAAAACTTTGAGTTAAATCGCGCTTTGCTTAGCGAAAGACTTTTTTGGCGTTGTGTTTGGTCTGATATACATCATCCCCCAATTCTTGAAAGCTTACTCTTTAAACTCTCTCCAAAATATAGAAGTGCATACGCAAAACTAGTTTTTTCCTTCGTAAACTTAGAAGAAATATCCGAAATAGATGCCGGGGACATCACAAATGAACCGCTGATTGGAGCAACTGGAAAACCAATACCTTACATGATAGGTGTATCATTTGTGCTCAAAAAAGGCACATTTGGATGCACTGCGCCACCAGATTGCAATATTACTCGTTTTGTACATGTATCAAAGTCATCCCTTTACAAATGTTTTCTTATTGATGGAATAGGAACAAGTCCATGAGCAAAGCCAACTATTTCTACAGGATGCTATACATGAAGGATGGCCTACACATTCAAAGATTTGGGCTAGAACTCTCAACAACCACATATCAATACAGATTTATCAAATTTGTTCAGCATTTTGGAAGTCAATCATTTTGAAGTCAATAGATATTAGGAGTCTCAGAGGTGATTTGTCTTCCTCCCCTTTAGGGAAGGAAGACAAATTTTACAATCATAGACAAACATTCTTTTCTATAAAAAGTGTGGAAAATTTTTCGACTTACGGATCTAAATATATAGAGGAATAATTTTTGGCAAGAGGTGCAGCGAAAAGAAATGCAGAAAAAGGTGGTCTTTGCGATGAGCGTAGCGACGAAGCAATCCCAATCTTGACAAACGACATTTTTTAAGGGAAACTTTATTTAAAGGATGTAGTACAGCATGAGAACATTAGGCAAAAACTAAAGAGAACAAAAGGATAAGGAACGATTTTCCCCTGGCAGAAAATTGTTAACATTAGTTTCTGAGTTCTGAATAAGTTACGATACATATGAGACTTGTAATCTTTTTCGTATAGATTGGTTGACGAGGTAACGATGTAAAAACCTATTTATAAGACAAAAAGGTTGAATGTTTAGTGCTTCTATTTAGAAACTAACATAATAAGAGGGCAAATGTTTGCCCTCTTATTATGTATACGATTTTACTTTATTTTAATTTTAGTTTTGCTTATTTTAGCATGGGCATTTTTATATTGTTTTTCTTAGCAAAGTTCTTTGCAATACCATATCCTGCATCAGCGTGGCGTGCTATACCTAATCCGGGATCTGCAGTGAGAACTCTTTCAAGTCTCTTTGCTGCGTTCTCTGTTCCGTCAGCTACAATAACCATCCCAGCATGTAATGAGTAACCGATGCCTACTCCTCCGCCGTGATGAAATGATACCCAGGTTGCACCGTTAGCGACATTTAACATAGCATTCAATACGGGCCAATCGCCAATTGCTTCTGAACCATCTTTCATTTTCTCTGTTTCTCTGTTGGGAGATGCAACTGAGCCCGTATCGTGATGATCTCTTCCTATTACAATTGGTGCCTTAATTTTTCCTTGCTTTACGAGATTATTTATAATAAGACCAAATTTTGCTCTTTCTCCATATCCAAGCCAGCAAATTCGTGAGGGAAGTCCCTGGAATTTCACTTTTTTCTGAGCAAGCTCTATCCAGTTTACCAGATGCTTGTCATATGAAAATTCTTTTTTAACTACTTCATCTGTTATCCATATATCTTCTGGATCTCCTGAAAGTGCAACCCAGCGGAATGGCCCTTTTCCCTCTGAAAAAAGATCTCTTATATATTCTGGCACGTACCCTGGGATTTCAAAGGCATCGTTGTATCCATGTGCTTTAGTTTGTCCCCTTATATTATTGCCATAGACAAAAGTGGTAACTCCTTTTCTCTTGTATTGTACCATTGCTTTAATCTGCTGTATCATTGCATCAAGTGAATGCTTTTTGTATCCTTCCGGATTTTCTTTTTTTAATTTTTGTGCATCTTCAAGCGACATACCATTTGGTATGTAGGCCATCGGGTCATGTGCCGGCGTTTGGTCTGTGACGATATCTGGCATTATACCACGCCTGAAAAGTTCTGGAAATACATCTGCAGCATTCCCAAGCAAGCCTATGGATAGAGGTATTTTTTTATTCTTTGCTTCTTCCACCATTTTTAATGCTTCATCGAGATTATCTGTCCATTTGTCCAGATATTTTGTTTCAAGCCGTCTTTTTATTCGTTCGGGGCCGACTTCAACGACTAATGCAACTCCGTGGAGCATTGTTACGGCAAGTGGTTGTGCTCCTCCCATTCCGCCTAGTCCAGCTGTAAGGAGAAATTTTCCTTTTAAATCGTCAGTTCCAAAGGCTTTTTTTGCAGCGGCTGCATATGTTTCGTAATCTCCTTGTAGAATTCCTTGTGTTCCAATATAGATCCAGCTTCCTGCAGTCATTTGGCCGTACATTGTGAGTCCCATGTCTTCGAGTTTGTGGAAATAATCCCAGTTTGCCCAGTGCGGGACAATTACAGAGTTAGAAATCATAACTCTTGGCGCGTCATTATGTGTTCTGAAAATTGCTACCGGTTTGCCTGATTGCACAATAAGTGTTTCGTCGTTTTCTAATTCTTGTAATGATTGAACGATTGCATCAAAAGATTCCCAGTTTCTTGCAGCTTTTCCTGATCCTCCATATACAATTAGATGCTCCGGGTCTTCTGCTACCTCAGGATCAAGATTATTCATAAGCATTCTCATTGCTGCTTCTTGTCCCCATCCCTTGCAGTGCAAGGTGTCTCCTCTTGGTGCTTTAATTATCCTACTCATATTTTGTACCTCCCTTTCCATTTTACTACACAATTTGATTTAGACAATATTTTTGTGGAATTATTTGTAGAAAATAAAATGTTTAGGGATGGAAAATGGTAAAATGATTGTAAATGTAG
>JAYELD010000168.1 GCA_034717215.1 Caldisericota bacterium | reverse complement strand
GAGGATTCGAGTGAAGTAAATAATTTAATGAGTGCCGAGGAATATTCAGAATACCGGAAAGAGTGATAAAATGAAATACATCCCGAATACAGATAACGAAAAAAAGGGGATGTTAAAGGAAATAGGCGTTTCTTCTTTTAATGAACTTATAAAAGATATTCCTGAAAATATAAGATTAAAAAGAGCTTTAAGTATACCTGGACCTTTTGACGAGGAGAAAATAAAGGAGCAGGTACATTTGGTTGCTGAGAAGAACGTGAATTTTTTTTCTTTTAAACACCTTATCGGTGCAGGTGCGTATAGACACTATATACCAGAAGTTGTTAAAGCAATTGTTTCAAGAGAAGAATTTTATACATCCTATACTCCTTATCAGCCAGAGATTAGCCAAGGAAATTTACAATCTATGTTTGAGCTTCAGACACATCTTGCGAGGCTTACTGGAATGAACGTTGTTGTCCCTTCTCTTTACGATGGAGCATCTGCTGTTGCTGAGGCAGTGCTTATGGCAGTAAGGATTACTCATAAGAATAGAATAATAGTTTCTTCTCTTGTGCACCCACATTATAGAGAAGTAATTGCTACCTATACTAAACCTCACGATATAGAAATTATTGAGCTTCCGTTTGATAAGGGATGTACTGATTTTTTTAACCTGAAAAATTTGTTAAAGGGCAACACAGCAGCGGTAGTTGTGCAGAGTCCTAATTTTTTTGGGGGCATTGAAAATATTGCTACCATTGCTTCTGAAATACATGATACTGGGGCTTTACTTATTCACTCTATTGCAGAAAGTATTTCTTTAGGATTGCTTACTGCGCCTGCTGATATGGGCGTGGATATTGTTGCCGGGGAATCTCAATCGTTTGGTATGGATTTGAATTTTGGAGGTCCGTATAACGGATACCTTGCAACTAAGACGAGATTCTTAAGACAATTACCTGGCAGAATAGCGGGAGAAACGGTGGACAAAAATGGGAAACGTGCTTTTGTAATGACAATGAGGGCGAGAGAGCAAGATATAAAGAGGGAAAAGGCAACATCGAACATTTGTTCAAATCATGCGTTAAATATTGTAGCTGCAAATGTATATTTATCTCTTTTAGGAAAGAATGGATTATATCAGGTCGCTCTGCTTAATACAAAAGCTGCTCACTATTTAAAAAGAAAACTCACTGAAACAAATAATTTTGAGATTTTTGAATACCCTTTTTTTAATGAATTTGTTGTAAAGAGCAAAATAGATATAGATGAATTGAAAAATAGATTATTCAGGAAATCATTTGTGCCGCCACTTCGTGTTGATAAATTTTATAAAAAGTGTGAAAATTACCTGCTATTTACTGTCACAGAAATTTTAAAACGAGAAGAGTTAGATAGGATAGCTGAAATGCTTGGGGTATCACATTGAAACTTATATATGAGAAAAGCGTAAAGGGCAGAAAGGGTTATTTTTTAAGGGAAGATTCGTATAAAGAAATTTCTCTTAAAGATTGTATTCCGGAGCATGCTTTATCGCGTACTAAAAAAGAACTTCCTGAAGTTTCAGAAGTGGGTGTAGTACGGCATTTTACGGCACTCTCCAAACTTAATTATGGATTGGATGATGGTTTTTACCCTCTCGGTTCTTGCACGATGAAATATAACCCGAAACTTAATGAACATCTTGCTTTGCTTGATAATTTTATCTATGCACATCCGTGTGTTGACGAAGATTTTATTCAAGGGAGCTTGCAAGTAATGTATGAGTTAAATCAATATTTGTCTGAGATTACTGGTATGGATCAATTTACTCTTTCTCCTGCTGCTGGTGCTCATGGTGAACTTGCAGGGGTATTGATCATGCGCAAATATTTTATGGACAAAGGAGAACTTCGTCACAAAATGCTTATTCCTGATTCTGCTCATGGAACTAACCCTGCATCTGCTGCTATGGCTGGTTTTAACGTGGTCGAGGTGAAGTCAAATGAGAGGGGTGGTATTGATTTAGCAGAATTGCGTAAGTTAATGGACGAAGAAACAGTAGGGTTGATGCTTACAAATCCTAATACAGTTGGGCTTTTCGATGAAAATATAGAAGAAATAGCGAAAGTTGTGCATAGTAAAGGTGGACTTCTTTACTACGATGGAGCCAATCTTAATGCCTTACTTGGCATTGCGCGACCGGGTGATGCTGGTTTTGATATTGCTCATTTAAACTTACATAAAACATTTTCTACTCCGCATGGTGGAGGGGGTCCAGGCGCTGGGCCTGTTGGAGTAAAAAAACATCTCATCCAGTATTTGCCGACACCTATTGTTTCTTATAATGGGGAGAAATATTTTTTTGAGGATATAGGGGAAAAGAGTATTGGTCGACTAAGAGCTTTTTTTGGTAATTTTTCTGTACTTCTCAAGGCTTATGTATGGATTCTTTCTATGGGAGATGAAGGGCTTAAAGAAACAGCTGAAACAAGTATTATTAATGCAAATTATGTTATGAGTAAGTTAAGGAAATTTTATAAGCCTGCTTACGATCGATTCTGTATGCATGAATGTGTGCTTACAGGACGGGAATATAAGGAGTACGGCGTGAAAACGCTTGATATTGCAAAAAGGCTTATGGATTATGGTTTTCATCCACCTACAATTTATTTTCCTCACTTTGAGCCATATGCCGAAGAAACTATTATGATTGAACCAACTGAATCAGAGTCAAAAGAAAATATTGATCTATTTATTGACACGATGATTAAAATAGCTGAAGAGATAAAGACACATGCAGAGATTGTTAAACAGGCACCTCATACGACACTTGTTAGTAGACCTGATGAAGTACGTGCAGTAAAAAATCCAACATTAATATTTAAGGAAATAAATGAAGATAAATAATTTAGAAAAGATTATTCAAAATGCAATAAAATCGATATATCCTGGCATTTCAAAAATTCCTGATGTACTCCTTGCTCCTTCTCCTGAAGGGTTTGGAGATTTTTCAACGACTGTTCCATTTGATTTAGCTAAGCTATTGCATAAATCACCATTTTCCATAGCCGAGGAAATTTCTAAACATTTAAATTTTCCTTATTTTACATCAATTTCTGCTGCAAGCCCCGGATACTTGAATTTCTCTTTTGCACTATCTGTGTACAGGAATTTCTTGCAGGAGTTAGAGAAAAAAGGCGAGAAATATTTTTATAAAGAAAGAAATGGTGTGAAAGTTCAAGTGGAATTTGTCAGTGCAAATCCTACCGGGCCTCTGCATGTAGGAAATGGACGAGGCGGTATTATCGGAGATATTCTTGGCAATTTACTTAAAGTAGAAGGATTTGATGTAATAAAGGAATACTATGTAAATGATGCAGGGAGCAAGATGAATCTTTTTGCAAAATCTATTGTATGTTACTATATGAAAAAATTAGGTAAAAAAGCAGAACCTGTTGAAGAAGCGTATAGGGGTGCTTATATTGAGGATATAGCTACAGAAATATTCAATGATTATGGCGATAGTTTGCTAGATAACGAAAGCCATCCACTCATCGATAAAATTCAGGAGATAGGCAAAAAAAAGATGATGTACCGCATTAAAGAGTCGCTTGAAAAATTTGGGGTAGCGTTTGATAGTTGGTTTTATGAATCCTCTTTATACTCCAGTGGCGAAGTGGACAGGGTAACTGAAATTTTTAAGAAGTCTGGATATACGTATGAGAAAGATGATGCTCTTTGGTTTCAGTCTACTCTGTTTGGTGATGATAAAGATAGAGTACTTGTACGAGGGACAGGAGAGCCTACTTATACTTTGGTAGATGCTGCATATCATAAAAACAAGTGGGACCGAGGTTTTAGAAAGGCCATTGATGTTTGGGGCGCTGATCATTTTGGACATATTACTCCGATGAAGGCTCTTATTCAAGGGATGGGATTACCTGAAGATTTTCTTGGCATTGTCATATATCAGATTGTTCATCTTTTTGAGGACGGAAAAGAAGTAATGATGTCAAAACATTCAGGTACTTTTGTTACTCTGGAAGAACTCATTAATGAAGTGGGGAGGGATGCTGCTCGTTTCTTTTTTCTTTTAAAGAGCAGTGACACACATCTTAATTTTGATATAGATCTTGCAAAGAGAGAATCTATTGA
>JAYELD010000167.1 GCA_034717215.1 Caldisericota bacterium | reverse complement strand
GTTTCGATATTAAAAATGGATATCTTGCATGTATGTTCTGAAATGAATTTAAAAAAATTGAAAGACATCCGACAAATGCTCACAAAATATAATGTTAAACTTATGTATGCTGTTCCCGTTAAATCAGAAGAGTCTATCAAAAAAGCTGCTGCGGTTAGCCAAATTGTTGATTATATTATGCTTGACTCATCGGATGAGAGTAAGCAGATGAGTGGATTTGTTGGGGCAACGGGCAAGGTACACGATTGGTCGATCAGTAAATGTGTTATTGAAATGGTTTCGATACCCGTGATATTAGGAGGTGGGCTTTCTCCGGAGAATGTACAGCAAGCAATAACAATAGTGCATCCTGCGGGTGTAGACGCAAAAACATCGTTGGATTTGCCTTTTGTGTGTGGCAGAAAGGATATTGCAAAAGTGGCATTATTTGTGAAAAAGGTAAGGGAAGTGTCAAAATGAAGATGCTTGTTATCGGGGACAACTGTTTTGATGTTGTTTTAAAAGGAAAATATAGCATGAGAAGTGATAAAAATAATATCATCGAACAGTATAGTATGAGGCCTGCAGGTACAGGAATAAATTTTGCATTAGCATTTTCAAAAATTAACGGGAATCCATATTATTTTACACCTATATCCAAAGATCATTTTGGAGATTTTTTTATCGAACTATTTAATGAAAATAAAATTCTTTTTCTAAAAAAACGGAGTAATCGTCCTACAGCTTTAATCTTTGCTTTAGTGGGTGATAGCGAGAAAAGAGTAACGTTTGCTTTAATAAGCAAATGTGCGTATACAGACATATCATCTGCGGAATTTTTAACAATAAGTGATAAATATCGCTATTTGTATATTTCTTCCGGGATAAATACTGAGAAAAAGGTACAGATAGAAGTAGTGAAAATTGTTGAAATGGCAAAAAAGAAAGGCATAAAGATATTTTTTGACCCACAGTTCAGAATAGGGCGGTCTGTAAAAGGATTTTTAGAGACTAATATTGCTATTTTTAAAAGCGCAGACATTGTGTTTGCAAACGAGCAAGAAATAAAAGATTTTCCACTCTCAATTGTAAAAAATAAAGTTACAGCAAACGGGATTGTGGTTATTAAAAAGGGTTCAAAAGGGGTCGAGGCATATACAAAACATAAAAAATATAGCATAGATGGAATACCTGTTAACTCGCTGGATGGCATTGGGGCAGGTGATGTATTTAATGCCGTGTTTCTGAAGACATATCTAAAGGGAGAAGATGTTTATGAGAGTCTTAGTTTTGCGAACTATGCTGCAGCGCTCTCAACAACACATGTTGGTGTCTACGCTCCAACACTAAAGGAAATTTCCAAGTTTCAGATCAATTTCTCTAAAAAGTGAATTTTATATTATTTCGTGAGGTCATGCGGGTAAAGAAAATCTAATCCAAAAGTTCTAGGAGAAAATTTTGCAACTGGAGGGAGGGTCCTCTTAAATTGGGTTTTTTTGATTCTATTTAGCAAACTTTCTACAATTTTTTGACTGTACCCCATTGCTATGATTTCATCTTTTGTTTTACGCTGATCTACATAAAGGGTTAGTATGGAATCAATTTGTATGTATTTTGCTCCTAGTTCTTTTTCGTCTGTTTGCCCAGGCCATAAGTCCGCAGAAGGTTTTTTGGTTCTGATTTTTTTCGGAATCTTCATAAATTGCGCAAATTCGAATATTTGTGTTTTATACAGGTCACCGATTGGACAAAGACTTGCTGCCATGTCTCCGTGCCATGTGCTGTATCCTAAAATCAATTCGCTTTTGTTACTTGTACCCATTACAAGTGCTTCAAATTCTCGCGATTTATCAAACAGTATGCTCATCCTGGTTCTTGCAAGGAAATTACCCATTCTAATATTTGTCATCTCTTTTTCTTTTTTAAAGTAGGCATCTGCAATTTTTGTGACATCAATTGTTTCATATAAAATGCCAAGGTGTGTTATAGTTACAAGTGCATCTTCTTTAGACGCAGGGTTGCTGGTTTTGTAAGGCATAATGATTGCTTTTACATTTTCTTTCCCCAATGCTTCTTTTGATAAATATGCAACAAGTACTGAGTCTAATCCACCCGATAATCCTAAGACACATCGATTAAATCCATTGCTGTGCACTTCTTCTTTGATAAATTCTATAATAAATTTTTTTACAAGTTCGTAATTTAAGCTAAAATTTTCCATTATTTTCCTCCAGAATTCTACTGAGATTGTTCTGTACAATATTTAAATCTTCTTCTCTTACAAGCGGGAATAGTTGTCTCTTTTTATAAATTTCCTCTAAGTCTATTGTGGTAAAAGTTAGTTTTTCTTGCAATATTCCTGCAATGGCTAATTTTTTGCCCAATGGAGTCCCAACAAATGATCCTCCATAAAATCCCAATCCATCTTCAAAGCCCACCCTGTTTACAAACACAATAAACTGAGAAAAGAAATTTGTGTAGGTATCTATTGCTTTTTCTACTGTTTCTTGTATGGCAGGTTTTTCTCCTGTTACTCCTCGCAGCGGCATACTACTCATCCCCAAGACAATGTCTGTTTTTTGTGCATAAGTAAGGAATAGAAGGGATGGATGGAATAAATCTCTACAAATTAACATAGAAAAATTGCCATATCTTGTTTTGAATGTGGTAACTTTTTCTCCTCTCCCCATAAATCGGAGTTCTTGAAACATTCCATGAGTAGGGAGATATATTTTTCGGTAAACTGATTTTATCGATTGATTTTCGACGTACATGGCAGAATTATAGATGTTGCTGTCGTCTCCTCTTTCAACAAATCCAAATGCAATATCAATTTTCTTACTCTGTTTAAGTATCGGATTAAAAAAATTGCTATCTACAGGGAGCGCTACTTCCATTGTAAAATCTTTTAATCTATACCCTGCAATACTTAACTCTGGAAATACAATAATTTGTGCATTGTTTTCTATCGCTTTTTCAATGAATTCCAGATGTTTTTCTCTATTTTTTCCTATATCTCCGAGCAAAGGGTTTATTTGTGCAAGTGCTATTTTAATTTTCATTTCTTCCTTTCTTTTTAGTTAAAGCGTAGAGTAGTGGCAATCCTAGCGCATAGGTTGCGATTGTCTCTCCTATAGCTATCCAGATAACTCCTATGATATAAGGCCGAAGTTCAAAATGCGTAAATATGTATGAAAATGTTCCCAGTTTTGATATTGTCAATCCTTTCGGCCCAAGCAATCCTGCCAATGTTGTCACATACAGCGCAACACCGAATGCATTAATTATAATAGGTGGGAGGGGGGCGAGATATAGCTTTTTTGTTCGGGCAAGTCTACGTGTTAAAAGTGCTGCAATAAGTGTAAGGGATGTGCCAAGAATTATGTCAATTGGTCCAAATGGCGAAGCTATGTTTGCAATAAAACAACCAATTGCCACTCCCCACACTGCTTCTGGGTATATAAACGGGAGGACAGTGAGAGCTTCAGCAACTCTCACTTGTATTGGTGCATAAGAAATTGTATAAGTGAGATAGGTAAGTGCTACGTATAATCCGGCAATAACCCCGATACGCGTTAATCGTTTTATGTTTTTATTCACTTATTTCGGCGAAAGAAACCTTTTTTCTTCTGTTTTTCTGGTAATGGTTCTTTATTTGAATGTTCTTCAGTTTCTTCTTTTATGTTTTCTCCAGCCGTTTTTTCAATTTCAGGTTGAGTTTTCGGTTGTAGAGGTTTTTCTTCTTGTGCTTTAATTTTTTCTTTGCTTGTTTTTAATTTTGTCTCATATTCCTCTTTGATTTTACTTTTTTCTTCTTCAAGTCTTTTAATAATACCATCTCTTTCCTTAACTCCTCTTCTGTGTCTTGTAGCGGCATTAATGTAAAACATCACAGAGATAAGCCACATTACAATAAATCCTGCAAAAAATACAACTATTGTAAGTAACCCCATGCTTGTCGAAAATTCCCATGTGAAAAATTTCAGGCTTACTAGAGCATTGTTTTGTAGCACAAAGACAAGACTTGCAATAAGAATAAGTAACAAAACAATTATAAAGATACTAAATTTTTTCATTTGTACCTCCCCTTCGTTATAATTTTTTCTATTTTACTATTATATAAGGTTTTTTGCAATAAGAT
>JAYELD010000166.1 GCA_034717215.1 Caldisericota bacterium | reverse complement strand
TAAAAGGAGAGAAAATATTTGAGGCATACGCAGAAAATAAGACGCTTGCGGCATATCGAATATTCTTCCATTATGGTCCAGGGAAAAAAATAATTACAATTTATTCTATCCAACCACACCCATAAAACTTATTAGTGTGCTATATATGAAAAATAATTTGATAGCAACCCAATCCAGCGGACTTTGTCTGCGGCAAAACCGCTGATTTTTGTGTTAAACTTGCAAAATGTGGGAATTTTCCTTCCAACAAATTTTTTAAAAGAATCTACCCAAAAATTTGACAAGCATACGAAGCTATAACATAATATGAATAAAATAAATGTTGAATGTTGGTGATTAATTATGGTTGTCAAAAAAGCAGATAATAACTCGATAAAAGTGCACGAATTTTTCAGATGCACTCAATTTAAAGAAGTTAATTTCTCATGGTGACTGGGGTATAATCATGGATTCCAACATAATCGCAGCCTTCGCAAGTTTAGTTGCGGCCCTTGCGGCATTAACCGCTGCTCTCATAGCGTGGCAGCAAGGTCGGCAAACAGAAAAAGCACTTAATCTGAGTTTGGCGGAAAGCAGGCCAATATTATGCCTTGATATCGCAGGTGAAAAATTGCCATCCGATCTATCAAGAGTAAAGTTCGTTGTAAGAAATTCCGGCCCAATTCCAGCCAGATTGATTTACAAGTCAACTCAACCATGGGTAAATGGCGAAACGGAAAAATCAACAATGCATGCTGATGTGGATATTGTTTTACCAGGTGAAGACCATATTATTTCATCTTTTGATTTAACAGGTGAATTGCCAGCACAAGTTATAAATGGGGATGTCAGCCTGAAATATGCAATAGCAATACTATACGGTCCAACAACGAGAAATGATAAGCGCAGGTGGATAACTGATGCATGGGTAGCATTTAGCTGTAGAAAAAAAGCTTTTGCTTTGAGAAAACGTGACGAAATTGAAGTTGATTCGAGAATGATGAGTTGCAACCTAAAGGATCTGGAGCCAGAAGATTGGTTACAATGGCAACCTCCGTCTTTGAACCAATAGAGTGAAGATCCAAAAACAATACCGAAATAGTAATACCGAAATAGGGGTCTATCATTCCCTCCATAAAATTTGACAAGCATACGAAACTACAATATAAACATAATATGAATAAAAGTAAATGTTAAGCCCAAAAGGATAGACACTATGAGCAAAATGGAAGAAATCATAAAGAATGAAATAGACAACCTTGTTGATGTAGGAAACAAAATTGTCAACAAAGCCATTTCCATTGGTAGCGAGATGGAAGGAAAAGAGCTCGCCGAAGTTACTTCTTGGGTTACAAGATTGGGGCAACTTATTAGAAAGCTCTACGGAACTGACAGTCAGCAATTTTCAAACTATACACAAGCTTTGAATACAAAGAATTTCTACTTTATCCATAGCAACTGGAGTGCTCAGATATCGCAGATGCTCGGCATAGCGATTTCCGTGAAACATGATTATGAGAAAGGTCTACTGGTTAATATCAGGGCTCTTGTACAGGCAGATATCTTCGCAGATTTTTTAGAGATGGGTGAGTATCTGCTGAAAAAAGGTTATAAAGATGCAGCAACAGTAATAATAGGTACTGTATTGGAAGATAGTTTAAGGAAGTTATGTGACAAGAATGGCATTTCTACCAACGGGGGCAACGGGATACCACTAACTATTGATCCTCTTAATGCAGCTTTGGCCAAAGCTGATGTATATTCAAAGCTTGTTCAGAAGCAAATCACAACATGGGCTCATGTCAGAAATAAGGCGGCTCATGGTGAATACCAAGAATACGATAAGAATCAAACAGAAATGATGTTGCTTTTCGTACAGAATTTTGCTGAACAATATTTAACATGAGGTATAACAAGGCTATTTCAGCCGACCCCTCATCCCCTTGGTGTTTCTTATTAAATAAAATTTGACGAATATACGAAATTACATTACAAATATAATATGAATAAAAGTAAATGTTGGGCGGTTAAAGAGAAATAATTTTATGCCAGAATATAGTACAGGATTCAGCGAGAAACTCATTGATGCTGCCCAGATTATTATGGATATCGGCTTGGATTCAATGGATGCAAAGCGTACCGTTCTCTACCTCAGTTTGCTTTCGTGCGAAATTGCGTTAAAAGCTATTCTTGAAAGAGCAGGGAAATCGGTTGCTGAAATAACGAGATGCTCCCATAATTTCAAAAAACTCCTGGCTCTTTTAAGCACATGTCAAATTGAGGTGGAAATTTCGAATGGCCACCTCAAATGGGTGCCAGCAGTTAGAATTCGATCCGTCAAGGTTGATTCATCGTATTGGAATGCAACTTTGGGGAACTTGCTTACAGCTAATGATTTAGGTTTTTCGCAATATCCGAATCAGATACGATACGGGGATTCCTTGAGGCACTATCCGCCAGAGATGATGCTAAAAGCAGCCAAGAAAACGCTTGAATGGGTAAATAATTACTGGAATCGAATACGCATCGCCTAACAAAAACATTGAGATGAGTTGGTAAAAAATGTGCTCCCTTCGGTCGCTCCACTTTTCTCAGCCCCTCAGCTTGATGTTATGTGAGAAAATTACTCATACGGCTAATTGAATTATTGCAAGAGTCTACAAAAAGTAATAGGTTATTAATAAATCTTTCAGGAGATACGGAAAATGAAAATAAAGGTTGCTTTTTCAATAGCCTGGAAAGATTTGATCCTTTTTGTTTAATGTTTTGTTAGGCAATATTATGTCTATTGTCTGGAGCGTGTCTTGTCCCAAAATATCCACAACTCTTACTGCTATTTTGTATTTACCAGGCTGTTCATAAGTATGTGGCGTAGAGGTGAGTTCTAATTCTGGATTTTTCTTTGTTCTGAATGACTGCCACTCGTTCTCAAAGATATAATTGCCTGTCCAGACTTCTTTTGTCTCCCCATTCCTTTTAATTCTGATAATTTCTTTTTTGCTCTGATAGTCAAAATCTATTGCCCAATAATCAATCCAATCTGTCCATTTTTTAGTTAATACTTCTCTTATTAAAATTCCATCCTTATCCTTTGTGAGTCTCACAATGTTCCCATCTTCAATCACAACTTTGTTGCTTCCTTTTTTCATAGCTTGTTCAATCTCTTCTAAATCGTCTTGAGTAAAAGAAGTAATAAAATCTTTTAGTTTAATTTTTACTGTTTTATCTTTTATAATTGGTTCAACTTCCAGATAGGCAACATCATAGAATTTCACCTGTCCCTTTTCTACTGCTCGTCTATCAAATACCTCTCTTGGAATGTTCTTTAATTTTAGATTTACTCCTGCATCTTTCATTTCCTGTTCAATATAAGGGTGTAATCCCATCTCAAATTCAAATCCTAAAACATCTACATTGGTAATCAGTTTTTCCTGACACTCTTTATAAATATCATCAATGATTGCCTTAGTTACAGGAAAATCTATCGGACCCACATAAACAAACCGCTGTGCTTTCTGCCCATGCAAAGTTTTAAATCCTTCAATTCTTTTTGCCTTATATCCTTCTAAAATAAGGTTTATGTATTGCTCTTGTTTTTGTTCAAGCTGTCGCTGCTGCTCTTCTTCTGGCAAATCGGTATTAATACCAAGGAAATACTTTCTTTCATATTTACCAAGATTCAGGATTTCAAATGCTCTATATGGTTTATTTTCTCTTTTTGACCGTCTTTGCACCTCAATCATTCTTTTTCTTGTAGTGTGAATAGCGAACCTGCCCAAGTCTGCACAAATCCATTTTCTGCCCAGTTTTTCTGCTACAGCACAGGTTGTTCCACTACCACAAAAGAAATCCGCTATTAGATCACCTTCGTTAGAAGATGCTTTAATGATGCGGGTAAGGAGTCTTCCGGGCTTCTGGGTAGCATAACCTAACACTTCACCAGGATATTTAGATGCTTGATGAATATCAATCCAATAATCTTCTGGAACTTTTCCTTCAATATTTAATTTAATCTCCTCGAAGTCCATCCCTCCTGCAGCTTTCATTTTTCTATTCTGCCTATCTATGCTTTCTGGGGAATACGGAATCCTAATATCATCATAGTTAAATATTAAATTTGATGATTTTGAATACCTTGAAATTACATCATGTTTTTTGGGAAAGTCTTTTGAAAC
>JAYELD010000165.1 GCA_034717215.1 Caldisericota bacterium | reverse complement strand
TTTTACACTAAATCCTTAAAAAATCCAAAGAAGGCTTTAGCTACTAAAAATATAGGACAAACCAAGTCCTTTTTGATATTATTTTTATCTGTAAAAATAATATCAAAAAATTTTCCCTGTTTTTGTAAATTTTTTGTCGTTTAACGCTCTTTTATTCTCAAGAATAAATATTGTAACAAATCCTGTTAAAAAAATAAAAATTATTAGCCTTAAGAACATTGGAATTTTAAAAAAGAAGCAACCTTATTGCTTACTTTTTTTATTTTTTATAGTATACTTTTATAAATTAAAATTATCGAGAGGAGGCAAAAGTATGGATAGCTTTACATTTAAATTACCAACTAAGATAGTTTTTGGAAAGGGTAAGTTTGAAAAACTTGGAGAAGAAGCGAAACAGATAGGGAAAAAAGCATTAATTGTCACAGGAAAACACTTTGCTAAATCTTCAGGACTGTTAGATAAAGCCAAAAAAACGCTTAAAGAAAATGATGTAGAATTTGTAGAATTTTCCGAAATAGAACCAAACCCGGAGAGCGACACTGTAGATAAAGGGGGAGAATTAGCACGCAAAGAAAATGTCGACTTCATTGTAGCAATTGGCGGGGGGAGCGTAATTGATGCATCAAAGGGAATTGCAGCAGTTACGGTAAGTAAATATCCTGTGTGGGACTATTGCGAAAGGCCACCAAAAGCAAATGTACCCGACAATGCACTGCCCATTCTTGCAGTTATAACAGTAGCTGCAACAGGCTCTGAAGCTGATGCAGGAGGGGTAATAACAAATAGTAAGACAAGAAGCAAAAGATCATTATGGGGAAAAAGCCTGTTTCCAAAAACATCCATTGTAGACCCACTCCTGACATTGTCAGTGCCAAAAAAACAAACCATTGATGGCGTAATTGATATGATTATTCACATTTTAGAAAGTTATCTTTCATCTCATGCGTTATCACCTGTATCAGACCGCATCTCAGAAAATTTAATGAAGGAAGCAATGAAACAGGGAGAGATCATAATAAATGACCTCCAAAATATAGGTGCGAGAGAATCACTTTCTTGGATTTCTACGTTAGCTCTCTCAGGTTTTCCAACTGCAGGAAGAAGGGGCCCAATGCCAATGCATGCACTTGAGCACCCAATATCCGGATTATACAAAATTCCTCATGGAAGAGGACTTGCAGCGCTTCTACCATCATTTTTGTATCACACAAAAGAAATGCATTCAGATAGACTTAAACTACTTGGAAAATCAATTTTCTCAACAGATTCTCCCACAAAAGCCATTGAGCGCCTTGTCCACTGGATGAAAAAGATCGACGCCTTCACATCGCTTAAGAAACTTGGCATAAAGAACGAAAGTATAGAAAAATTTACACTTATGTCTATAGAGGACGCCAATGCAAATGGCATTGTGCAGGCAAGAGAACCTCTTACAAAAGAAAAAATCATACAGATTTACGAAACAGCATACAATTATAAAGATTTGTTCAGAAAGGTGTAATGAATAGAAAAAATAAATTGTTCTACAAATATGTGAAAAATACAAAACGTAACACTTAATCGTTTTTTCAACAAAAGAAAACGATTAATAATAACTTTTAAAAGAAAGGAAAAAAAATGAAAGCACAACTGGAATGTATTCCCTGTATGATGAGTCAGGCACTCCGTGCAGCAAAGGCAGCAACAAATGATAAAAAACTTATAAGAGAAGTGTTAAACAGGGTAGGAGAAGAAATAAAGGATATTCATCTTGAAAAAAGTACCCCTCCTGAAGCAGCTGTTCCTATTTACCAAATTGTAACAGATGTAACAGGAGTTGAAGACCCATATAAAAATACAAAAAAGAAACACATAAAAGAAGCACTTACTTTGTATCCCTTAATGATGAAAAAAGTAGAACAAAGTAAAAATCCTCTAAAAGAAGCCGTAAAGATTGCCATAGCTGGAAATGCAATAGATTTGGGAAGCACTAAAGATAAAATAGACATTACAAAAGAATTCGAGCGAATTGAAAACTCTCTTTTCTATTTAGATGAATTTAATGCGTTTGAAGAAAGAATAGAAAAAGAGAAAGAGATTCTATACCTTGCAGACAATGCCGGTGAAACCGTTTTTGATAGGCCACTTATTGAATTTCTGGCCCAAAAAAATAAGAAAATCTACTATGCAGTAAAAGAAAAACCAATCATCAACGACGCGACACACCTTGATGCAGAGCTTTCAGGTATTAAAGAAGAAATTATCTCCACAGGTTCCTCAGTTGCAGGAACAATTTTAGACTACTGCTCAAAAGAATTTGTAAATTTTTTTACAAAAGCAACATTTATCATAGCAAAAGGACAAGGTAATTATGAATCACTGTCAAACAAGAAAGCTCCTATTTTCTTTTTATTTAAAGTAAAATGCAAGCCAATTGCTGTGGAAACAGGATTCAGAGTCGAAACAATGCTTCTTATAAAATCAAAATATTTTAAAAATAAATATAATCCTGAATAAGTTCCGAAACATATGAGATTTTTGTAAATGTATTATACTATACAGAAGGTTGAAGATATACGGGAGGATAAAGAAGATATTTAAGAGTGATTATAGGTATGCACAAAAACTAAACCTGGGTATTTATCCGGAGTCTCAAATGTATGTAACTCATGCAGTTTCTTGACAAATTTCATTTTTTTGATATACTTATATCTAATTAATTTGAAAGGAATAAAAAGGGAGGTGAAAATTCGTAAAAAATGATGAAAAGCAAGTAAAAAAACAAAAGAGGAGGAGAAAAAATGAAAAAAATTTTAGTACTTGTACTTGTAGGAATGTTTGTAACAGGAGCTTTTTCTGGATGCAAAACAGCAGAAAAAGCTCCTGTTACTCTTGTATTTGCAAAAGGGGACGCAGTAAGATTGGATCCAGCCGATGTAACAGATGGGGAATCCATTACAGTAATGGATAATATATTCGAAGGGCTTGTTAAATATAAACCAGGCAGTACAGAAGTCGAACCAAGCCTTGCAACAAGCTGGGAACCTTCATCTGATGGATTAGAATGGGTATTTCACCTAAGAAAAGATGTAAAATTTCATGACGGGACTCCATTCAATGCAGATGCAGTTGTTTTTTCTTTTGAAAGACAACGCGACGAGAATCATCCTTTTCATAAATATGGAAAATGGGATTACTGGGGATGGTGCTTTGGTGAAATCACAAAGACAGAAAAGGTAGATGATTATACTGTTAAAATTACCCTTGATAAGCCATTTGCTCCGTTTATCAGCACAATGGCTATGTTCACAATGTTTGTAGTAAGTCCCACAAGCGCTAATGAATGGGGAGAGCAATGGTTTACTCATCCTGTCGGCACAGGGCCATTTACATTTGTTGAATGGGTAAAGGGTGATCATATTACGCTAGAAAAAAATCCTGATTACTGGGGAGAAAAAGCAAAGATCAATAAACTTATATTTAGGGTAATTGATGATCCGTCTGCACGTCTCCTTGCGCTCACTAAAGGAGAAGTTCATGGAATGGAATTTCCAAACCCGGATGATTTAGAAAGCATAAAAAACAATCCTGATCTTCAGGTTCTCAGTAAACCTGGCTTAAGTATTGGGTATCTTGCAATAAATATGGGAGAAGACACGCAGGGGTATCAAAAAGAGTTTGGGGATGTGAGAGTAAGACGGGCAGTGGCTCATGCAATTAACAAACAAGACATAATTGACCATTTATACAAAGGAACTGCTATTGTGGCAAAAAATCCTATTCCACCATCCCTTTGGGGATACAATGATGATATACAGGATTATGAATACAATCCAGAAAAAGCAAAAGAACTTCTCGCAGAAGCAGGCTATCCGGATGGTTTCAAAACAAACCTGTGGGCAATGCCTGTTTCTCGGCCATACATGTTTGATCCAAGAAAAATCGCAACAGCAATTCAGGCAGATTTAAAAGCTGTTGGAATTGATGCAGAAATAATATCATATGATTGGGGTACATACCTTGATAAAACTGATAATGGAGAACACGCGATGTGTTTACTGGGCTGGACTGGAGATTATGCAGACCCGGATAATTTCTTATATGTCCTGCTTGATCCAGACTCAGCGACAGTAGGATCCGCTGGTAACGTAGCATTTTATCGAAATCCTGAGGTTCACCGACTGAATATGGAGGCAGTAACTACATTTGATCCTGCAAAAAGAACAGAACTTTATAAACAAGTTCAGGTTCATGTCCATGAGGATGTACCATGGGTT
>JAYELD010000164.1 GCA_034717215.1 Caldisericota bacterium | reverse complement strand
AAGTAAATGCTTGCGGTAGTGAATTATTTCATTCTTAAATTTCATTGCTGATTTTTCATTTAAGTCCTTTAATTCTTGTACAGCAGCCATTAATGATTATGGTTTTTTTTTAAAAATTATATATAACGCCTTTTTCAAGTATTTTAACATTGTCAGATGCAATTTCAAATCTTTCAGGAATCTGTGTGTGAATGGGAAGCAGGATTTCGGGGTTAATTTCCCGGGCCATATGTAGTAGGTCCGGTTGTGCCGCATGCCCTGGCGAGTGAATATTAAAATATGGCATATTAAACATCTTTAGCCAATTTAGAAGAATTTTTGCATTTTCTGCGTCAATGCTTGACAATGGTTCTCCACCTGAATGAATGTATAGCGCACCTTTTTCAGGTTTTATATCTATAAGCTCCGGTGTGCTCATAAAGTCAAGCAGCATTACAATATTTTTCTGATCTTTACAGACATATGCTGCATCAACAAATGTTCCTTTGGGCTCATTTTCCCACGTATTAGGCATTCCTTCAGATTTATAAATCAATGTGTTAGGAGATGAAAGAATGTTTTTTGCAAATGTATCTCCTATACCAGAGTAACGGTTTAATATAAAGGCATAAGGCAGGGTTATTACAAATTTTTTGTTTTTCTCATTTGCAATTTCAAAAAATGTCCGGATTCTGTCTATGTGTGGTTCATATGGATTTGCAAAAAGGATTCCGTTGTATTGCTCAAGCACGCTAATTGCCTGTTTTTTTAGCTGCTCTTCTGTAAGGCTTGTAACAAACTTCCACCCAAAACGTGTTCCTTCTGTAATTAATATATAGGGGTTATTGTTTTTTGTATATTTAACAAAATTCCATGATTTTTCATTTGTTCTTCCGTGAAAATAAATATCGCCAGTGTAGAATATATTTCCTTTCGAGGTCTCTATCTGGAAGGCCAGAGCTCCGGGGATATCGTGGTCAATAGGTATAGGATGTACAGTAAACGGTCCGATTTTAACGGGTTTGTCCATTATTTTTATATTTGAGACATTATTTTTTATGATTCCCTTTTTTTCAAAGAAACTGAGAACTTCTTTGGAATAGTTACTCATATACTTTTCTAGTGAATCATCTATGAGATCAATGAGTCCAATGTGATCAAGATGAGCGTGTGAAAAAAATACTGCTTTTATATCGATATCAATTGAGTTTTTTGATGATATAGGCCATTTTTTATAGAAGTTCCGTAATGGCGGAAGTTCTTTTGTTGCAATGCGATCATGGATTTCTTTCCAGTTTCTTCCAACAAGTGAATCATTGAAGTAAACATTGTTTCTTTTTCCAAAATCGAAGAGTATAGCTGTGCCATTTTCTTCAATAATAATTTTATTGCCACCAATTTCTCTTACTCCGTCAAAAAATATTATTTTCATTTTTTCCTCACGTTTGTCTTTTTAAAAAATTATACCATCCTGTTTTTAAAACACAAGTTGCAATATTAACAAGAATCGGTAAAATATGGAAGTCAATAAATGAAAAAAAGAGCAATAACTGTGCAGGGTGTTAAAATTAGGACATCAGCAGGATTCGGGCGTTATCAAATGGGGTTTTGTGGCCCAAGAATCATAGAGATACTTTCAAGGGAAACAGGAATACCTGTAAAAAAGATTAGAAAATTTGGGAAAAATTCTTTTTTTCAGGCAATATAAAGAGTGTAGCAAATAGGTTGTCGTAATAGATTTGCATAAGGGATGTGGTTAGCAGAATAATTTTTAAAGACTTGATTTTTTCTGATTCTCTTTTAATATAGTATATAAATTCGCACCCTTTGGATTCTCAGGATTGTGCACAAATGTGTTCCTGAGAAGAAGAAAGAGGGGAGGAAAAACAATAGGAGGTAGTAGCAATGGCAATTATAACAATGAAAGAACTGCTTGAAGCTGGTGTACATTTTGGACATCAGACAAAGCGCTGGAACCCAAAGATGAAAGAGTACATCTACACAGAGAGAAATGGAATTCATATTTTTGATCTAAGGATTACCATTAAGAAGGTGGCTGAGGCGAATAATTTTGTTTCTAATCTTGCAAAAGAAGGAAAAACTGTAATTTTTGTAGGAACAAAAAAAGCAGCTCAGGACATTGTAAAAGAGGAAGCAGAAAGATGCGGTATGATGTATGTGAACCAGCGGTGGGTAGGAGGCTTACTTACTAATTTTTCTACCATTAAAACCCGCATTAGGAGATTAAATGAACTTGAAAAATTAATTGCAGAAGGATATCTTGATTCTATACCTATTAAAGAGAGAGTAAGTGTCGAAAGAGAATTTGCTAAGTTACGTAAACTTTTTGAAGGAGTAAAGAATGTAACTTCTCTTCCTGCCGCGATCTTCGTGACAGATACACATAAAGAGCGTAGTGCGATATTGGAGGCAAGGAGATTACATATCCCAGTGATAGGCATTGTGGATTCTAATTCAGATCCTGAAGAAATGGATTATTCCCTTCCTGGAAATGATGATGCAATTAGATCTCTTAGATTATTTTCATCGGTTATTGCAAATGCAGTCATCGAAGGAAAAGAAGGAAGAGTAGAGGAAGAAAAAAGGCAGGAAAAAGTTAAGAGTGAGGAAGAAAATATAGACAGTACTGAAGAGATTAAAGAAGAACTTGATGAAGAGGTGTCAAAATGAGTCTAGATCTTATTAAAGAATTACGTGCAAAGACAAGTGCTGGCGTTATTGATTGCAAGAAAGCCCTTGCCGAAGCGAATGGCGATATTGAAAAAGCTATTGAAATTTTAAGAGAAAAAGGTGTTGCAAAAGCAGTTAAAAAGTTTGGAAGAGTGGCAAATCAAGGCATTATAACGGCATATATACACCCAGGTGCTCAACTTGGAGTATTGGTTGAATTGAACTGCGAGACAGATTTTGTTGCAAGAACCAACGAGTTTAAAAAACTTGCTGACGAGATTGCATTGCAGATTGCTGCTACTAACCCTGATTACATCTCAAGAGACGAAGTACCTACAGAGTTAATTGAAAAGGAAAGAGAGATCTATGCGAAGCAATTCGAAGGCGATAAAAAACCAGCTAATGTTGTTGAAAAAATAATAGCTGGCAAGGTCGAGTCATTTTACAAAAAACATTGTCTTCTTGAACTTCCGTATATAAGAAACGAAAAGATCGTTATAGCTGATCTTATTAAGGAACATATAGCCAAGTTTGGTGAAAATATTTTAATTGGGAGGTTTGTTCGCTTTAAAATAGGGGAGGTATAATTGGCACATTATAAAAGGATTCTTTTAAAACTTAGCGGAGAGGCTCTTCTTGGGAAAAAGGCATTTGGCATTGATGTTAAAGTATTAGAGGAGATTGCTGATCAAGTAAAGACACTAAAGGCAGACGGTGTAGAAGTTGGAATTGTAATAGGTGGTGGCAATATCTTTAGAGGATCAGAAAGCAAGGAGCTTCATATAGATAGAACCACTGCTGACTATATGGGCATGCTTGCCACTGTTATTAACGCTCTTGCGCTTCAAAATGCGCTTTTAAAAAATGGAATTGATGCGAGAGTTATGTCGTCGTTAAGCCTTATGCAAGTTGCAGAACCATACATTCTTGCAAAAGCGCTAGCGCATTTTGAAAAAGGAAGAATTGTTATATTTGCGGGAGGAACAGGTCTTCCCTTTTTTACCACGGACACTACTGCAGCATTACGAGCAATAGAAATAAAAGCAGATGCTATATTTAAGGCGACTAAAGTTGATGCAATTTATTCTGCTGACCCAGCAAAGACCAATAATGCCCATAAATATACTTCCATATCTTATACTGAATTTCTTGTAAAAAATTTAAGAGCAATAGACTCAACTGCCGTATCTCTCTGTAGGGAGTTTAAAATGCCTATAGTATTGTTTAATGTGAAGACAAAAGGCAATTTGGTTAAAGCTGTATTAAAAGGCGGTGTGGGAACGCATATAAAGGAGGGATAGAATGGAGTTAGAAAAAAAGATTTATCAGGAAGTAGAAGATGAAATGAAAAAGGCAATAGAAGCCATGGAAAAAGAGTTTTCCCGTGTTCGTGCGACACGGGTTGCGCCTGAATTACTTGATTCTGTTCGCGTGCAGGCATATGGAACAACTGTTCCACTCAGACAGGTTGCATCAATTTCAGTTCCTAAATCAAGAGTTCTTGCTGTTGAACCGTGGGATAAATCGCTTTTGAATGAAGTTGAAAGAGGAATTCTTAAGGCAAATCTTGGGGTTATGCCTCGTAATGATGGAACAACAATTATTCTTCC